>CAYUNT010000154.1:0-11066 GCA_964446285.1 uncultured Candidatus Sumerlaeota bacterium
TATCAAGACCTATGCGCCCCTTCTCGCCGCTTGAGGAAAAAACGCTACACTCCAGGAATTTAATTCAGAGCCTGAGTTATCTGGCGGGCAAAACAGGTTCTGAATGAAAATCCTTCTATTTCGCGTCTTTTGGTATTGCCATCCTCCTCAATCATTGCTTCTTGCGACGATTTTCGTCTGTGTCCATTCGTGTTCATCTGTGGTTCGTTCATCTTTGCTGGGTTTCGGCTCCGCTGCTTCAAGCGTTTCGCGGGCCTATTTGCGGTTTAATAGGATCATGGTTCCAGCGCTCCCATGGGCGGAACCGGAAGTGCGCCGCCGCCGCTGTTGCTTGCGCCGGGAGATTCCCCCGCCCCGGAAGCGCTGGTATAGGCGTAGGCGGGATCGCGCGGGAGGATGCAGGCGCCCGCGCCGCCGCTGGGTTCCCAGAGGCTGGCTGGATTGGAGGGGTTGTCGGCGAAGGGATCGGGTTCGGTTTCGGGATTTGGGACGTCGAGGCAATGGGCGATGTCGCGCGGGATGCGTTCGAGGAGTTTGGCGCGCGTCATGATCTGGCGCATGGCGAGTCGCACACGCCGCTCGACGGCTTCAGGACTTTCGGCGGCGGCCTGGAATGCCGCGGGAACGCTCAACTCGACCTTGTAGAGATCGGCGATGTCATAAACAAAGGAGAGTTGCTTGCCGGTGTGGATGAATCCGAGGGCGGGCGAGTATCCGAGCGAGAGGATGGCGGCGTGGCACAGGCCGTAGAGGCAGGAATTGGCGGCGGAAAGGGCGCGATTGACAGGGGTGGATTGATTCCAGTCCGAGTGGTCGAAGGTTCGGCCGGTCCATTCGATGCCGTATTGTGCGGCGGCGGCGGCGTAGGCGTCACGCACGCGGGCGCCTTCCTTGCCGCGAATCTGCTGGAGCGTCAGGCCGGGCGGCAACGGATCGGGAAACCGCATCCGATACATGCGCGTGACGACGGCGAGGCGGAGCGGCTCGCGCGTGGCGAGCCATGCCTGGCGCAGCAGATTGCGGCTATGGCGCGTTTCGCCCGTCGAGGCGGCGTAGGTGCGCACGCCGAGTTCGCCGCACCAGACGACCGAGACGCCGTTTTCCGCGAGCACGCGCATAGCCGAGTGGGTGACCGTCGTGCCGGGACCGAGCAGGAGCAGGCCGAGGGCGGCGGCCGGAATGCGCGTGATGCCGTCTTGCGCCCACGCTGCGATGGATTTGGCGTCTTGTTCGATGCGGCAATGATCGAGATAGAGATAACTGAGACCCTCGCTGAATCGCGGGAGTTCGTGCAGGTCTTTCATGGGGAGTTTCCTCCTTTTCCCCGCCTCCCAAAATGCTATCCTCCCTCCCCATGTTGCTGGCGTGGGCTGTGGAAATTGGTTATGTCAAAGAACCGGAGAGCGGCGCCGCGAACGAGCGCGGGGAGATAGCAGGAGCAAACGAAAGAAAACAGGATCAGACCGGCGCAAGAGAGAGCAGGCCGAATCCGAAGGCCTTGGCGGAGCCGATGCCGGATTCCAGCAATTTTTTCAAAGTGTTTACATCGCCAACCCGGAATATGCCTTCAAACAACACAGACCACCATTGCATTCTCTGGCCGGGCTGCGGTTCGTGTTTGGTGCGCCAGCCGTAAGCCCATCCAGGCACGAATGTCTCGATGCAGATTGGCGAGATGCATGCGTTTCCAAGTTTGCCCGCCAACCAATCCGCATGCTTATCCAAGGTCGGACTGATGCGCTTGCGTTTGCCGTTTGGTGATCCTTCCTGGATTGTCCGCGTCGGATTGGCTCGAAGACGAAAGCGCACAAGGTCGCCTGAACGTATCGAAAAATCCTGTTCCGGCCGCGTCGGACATGCCAATAGAAGCGTTTCGTCCTTTATTTCGATGCAGATTTCCTTGGTTTGCGGCGGCGCGGCCAACAGATACGAAGCGTTCCCAATGGGGCGTCCGAGATCGTCAATCGCGTTTTCATCCAATCCGAAAGCGAGATTCCAATCGGGCGCTGCTTCATGTGAGGATTGCACGAGGATGATTGGGCGGCGTCGCGGATGTCCGGACCGTGATGTTGCCTTGCCATCGACGATATCATAGGCTGGATAATCGATGCGAAAGAGAAAACCAGCCTTATCACTGCGAGCACAATGAACATCGGAGGCATTCGGTTCGCTGGGCAATTCGCGCAGATCATTCAATCCCGCGCTGCCAAACGGCGCGCAATAGGCAACAACGCGTTCGGCTTGCGAAACTGGAGCATTCGACGGGAAAGCCATGCAAAGCCGCTGATGGACGCGGTAAAGGTTTCGCAGCCACTTGCGTGTGATGTTCCAATCTGGCCGGTCAGGGTTGTCGCCAACATTGATGAGCAAGTGAGAATGATACATACTCAGTCTTCCTCCTCCAGCATCTCCTTGCGCACCTTCTCGGGCGCGCTGCGTAGGGCGCGACGTCGGGTCTCCTCGCTGCGCCAGCGCAGAATTTCGCAGCGGGTGCGAAGGATGTCGTCGCGCCAGCGGGGGTCTTCGGGATTGATGCGGTCGAGACCCATGCCCAGGCCGTATTCGATCATGGTGACGGCGTCGTGGCACAGGCGGCACAGGGACCGAAGATCGTCCTGGTCTTCATTGCCACCGGCGCGGCGATAGGTCACGTGCTGAACCGTAGTTGCGGGCGACTTGCAGAACACGCACAGTCCTTGATCCCGGCGCAAACGCCGGGGACGCGCGCTATAAGGTTCCAGCGTGACCTTTCCGGTTTTCGGGTCAACAACCTCGACGAGCCTTTCGCTTGTCCACTCGGCGTCTTTATAGTTTGCGCGGGGCCGTGGCGGCGGCGGCGTGGGATGCTGAAGCGCCGGGCCGATATTCACCGTGACTTTGCCGTCGCGTTTGACCAAACGCGGACGATGGGCAGGCGGATCGAAGGAAAAGGGCACGTCATACCAGACATCGGCGTCGTCTGGAGCGTCTGGTTCGGCATCGCTTTTTCGCCATTCGATAAGGATGTCCAACACAATCTTCCATTTGTCGCGTGGTTGTCCGTCCCGCAGGATCCGCTCATCGTCGCGAAGGTCGTCTTCATATCGAGGCCGCCAAGGAACAGAAGGGGAACTCAATGCCGACTCAAGCGTTGCATGGCTTTCCAGCAGCGGCTCCCTGGAGTTATCGTCGCGCCTCTTGGTGATAAGCACCGGCACGCTAGGGGGGCAGGACTTGCGGCCGAGATACAGGGGCCATTTGGGCGAATGCAAGGCTTCCGCGACCTTCCCGACCAAATCCGCATCGCCCTGCAACGCGACGAGAAAGCTCGCGTCGGCCAGATACTCCAAGCGCTTGATGACTGTGCCCTGTGCATCGGTCTTGAGTCCGCCCGCTGCTGTCGTCATGCCGATCTTGGCACCGACCGTGTGATAGTCCCACCAGCGCATTCCAGGACGGTCGATGCGGACTCCCATCGTCAGCATGTTTAGAAGGTCCAGCAACGCTCGTCGTGGTTCAACCTCGTCTTTCTCGTGGCGCTTGATCAGGCGTTGCGCCCTGTCGCGCAAGTTGCTGTCGGGGATTGGGTCTTCGACGACCTTGGGGCGCGACCATCCCATTGCGCAACTGATCAACCCGATCACGCCGGATTTTGTCGGCGCTTCCATGCTCCGGCGAATGACGAACTTCGACGTGTCACCCCACGACTGGAGCGGACCTTCCAAACGGAGGAAGAGCGTTGAAGAGTCGGTCATGGTTTTCCTCCCGCCTGTGCCGCGCCTCCCTTGGGAACCTTTTCCATGATGGCATGCACATATTTGGGGAAATTACCGAATTCTTTGCCATCACCCACAACCGATTGCTCCTGTTCGTGCTCCTTTTGGCTTTTGTCAATCCACGTCAGGCGATAAGGCTGTCTTGCAGAAGACTGGCTGGGAGAAGAGAGGCTGGGAGAAAACCAAAATCGCTCGGCCGGAATGGAATAGCCTTCGATGATCTCGTGCGCATATTGCCCAAGACGAGCAATGCTCTCGCCGATCAAACCACGCGGTGATTTTTCCGGGACAGGGTCAGCGAAGGCGTTGGCGTAGCTGATGGGCGTGGAGGATTCGGTCTTGATCTCCACCAGAATTCCGTCGGGGCAGTTAAATGCGGCGAAGGCGTGTTGCTTACCGGAGGGATTTGCCATGGCGGCGGCTTCGAGGAAACATCGGACCGTTTTGCGGGCGAGTTCGATTGTTTCTGCATCGGGAGCGTTACGGTTCGCTTCGGGCGTGAGGTTTTCAACGAGCTGGTTCCAGTCAATCACGAAGTGCTTGTAGAAGCAGGCGGAGTTGAACATCCCTTCATTCACGTGGCCCGCGCCGGCATCCTGGCCGGGGATGTCGTCCGCAGCAGTGAAATAATCCACTTCATTAATAACCGCGTGAGTCGAGATAGCGTGCGCTGCTGAGAGAGCGGCTTCGATAGAAAAGTTTAGGTCGCTAAACACGTTGCTCTTTTTGACTTCTGTCATGCGGCCATTCAGAGCGATGTCGGGAACACAGGGATTTTCGGCAATATAGCCCTTGAATTTCTCCACAAGGTTCCTTGCGTTCGATGCCTCCTTCAAGTCCCTGGCCATCTTCGAGATCGTCGATGTGGAAAGAAAGAGCAACATTTTCGAGATGGTTTCTGCATTATCACCCTCGTCATTGCCTTCCTCTTCGTTTTTCGCTTGGGCACTTTTTTTGTCCTTTTTCTTTGGCTTGGGGGCCACACCTCCGAGTTCGAGCGCCTCGCGGGCAATGACCTCCATTTTCGCTTCTTCAGGGGAAAGGGGTTCAGATGATTTGATCATGCTCGCGAGCCTTGCAGGGGTCAAATCAAAGTCACCCAATTGGGCAACGTGAGCCAGCACTGAAGCCAGCCGCCGCGTGCGCACCCCGCCATCGTTTTCCAATGCCGCCGCGAATTCTGGACTGCGGCGGATGCTCCGTTTGAGGCACTGGCTGGAAATGCGAGCCCGGGTGACGCCGCCGAACATGCACGTCTTGGGCGCGCCGAGGTCGTCCCGGTTCAGGTTTGCCGGACTGTGGTTCTGGATCATGTGAATTTCAATCAACATGGCTTTCTCCTTTCGATTATCTGTTCGACGTGTGTAGATATTCGCACGCCCATAGGTCTTGTGGCGTGCGGTGTGTCTCGTCGCAATGGACGAGTTGCTCATGCGTCCTCAGGCGGCCCTTGTGCCACGTGTCGTCCAAGTTGAATTCTTTGTCCCAGAGCGAAAGGTCGTCGAGCAGCAGCGCCCAGTCGATCCCAATAATGTTCCTTGCGTGCGGCACGCGCCCCGCTATCGCCTTGGCGATTTCGCGCAGCCCCCAGTTCAATCCCGGTTCGATGTCGGAAAGCGACGAGCAGATTATGGCATCGAATCGCAGACGAAAACGAGGGCGATCTTTAGCGTTTCTCGGTTCACACATTCCAAGAAGAGCCGCAAGCGATGGTCCCGCTCCTGAATCGGGCCGAACGTGCGGAACCGGAATCGCGCCATACAACAGGGCGATCAACCATGCGACTTGGCGGCGTGGTGCGCGGGGGCTATTCTCGCGCAAAGGCCACCATAGGCCAGTGAACAGGTCGAAGCCCTGGAGCGTCTTGTCAAGCGGCTGGCCCGCAAGCCGGCGCAGACGCGAACGCTCGCCTTCCTGCAAGTCCTCCAGACGCCGAATGAATTCCGCTGTCAGGCTCATTCCCCGGCCTCCTTGCTCTTCCTGCCACCGCTGTTGTGTTCCTCGGGCACACTAGACTGCGTGTTTGCAGCAGCCGCCGGTTCAGCCGATTGATTCGCCTTGGCGATTACCTCGTCGATTCTCTTTTCCAATCCTGTCATCGCGTGCCGAGCCGCAGCCTTCCGGCGAAGTGGTGAACCGCGCACTGCTGAAAAGATTGCATGTCTGGCCATCGGGGCAAAGACCGCAAGCAGAAATCCTTTGTCGTCGCTTGTTCTGCCGGGGCGGGAAAGAGCGGATCGAATTTGCCATTCCCGATCCGGAGTAAGGAGGGTAAGCGCGGAGTCAATCTCTGGATGTTCTCGCTTCCGATCAGGTTTCTTCCACTCTTGAGCATCCACCGCGAGTTTCAGCATGCTGAATAGCAATTTGCTGATCTGCTCTGATTGATCTGCTCTCTTTTCGGATGAACGATCCGGGAGCGAAATGGCAACAACGTCGTGGCAGGCGTAAATACCCGACTGCAAGTCCGCGACGACTGGCCCTATTGTGATATTTGTGCCTTGGGGATCGTTCGGTGAGGCAGCTATAAATGCGCGCTTCCATGCTTTAGCTTGCTCTGCCACATTCTTGCCTGCTACCGGAAACGCGATTGGCTCCTTCTCCTTTAAAAGATGGGGGTCTCCCGGCCAAAATTTCTTTTTTTGTGGTTTTTCCGCCATGAGTGCTTCTTTTTCTTTCATGCTTGGCTTGCGTGTGATTTTCTTGAATGCCTCCTCATTGTTTTGCATAATGAAGCAAATCATTTTCGCCAGCGCACATGCATGGTTGGTGGGCACCCCATCTAGGCTCAGCATTTGAATTTCTGCGGCAAGGGGATCCGGACACATATTGCACAACTCGTTCAATCGGGTATTGTAGATCAGCCAGGCGGCATTTGCTGCCTTTTTCGCTGCAGGGTCATCCTCTTTACAGCCCAAGGTTGTTAAGCATCGCTTTGTTAGGTGAGCGAAATACTTAGCTTCGTTCAGCAGGATTTCTTCCGCCACGGGATTTCTGCTTTCCCATAGCGAAACAAATGACTGGGCAATCTCCTCGGCTTGGTCCATACTTGCGGGCACATTGCATTGCGCTGATCTGCATGCGTTCCGAAGATCATCCATGCGCGACAGAATCAATGGTATCGCATCGAGCACAGGCTTTACTTTAGCATGCTTTGCGATAAATCCTCGGTTCTTGAACGCTTTTTGCACCTGTTTTGCGAATGCTTGGTCATCGTTGAGCGGCGTGGGCCAACCCGGCGCAAAGCGAAGCTGACGAATAAGCCTTTTGCTGCATCCGCAATTTGCGCAATTACCTTCGCCTTCAATCATACCCAACCACATTTTGCGAGGTCTCCATGCCAATAATGATACGGCCCCGAAAGGTTGCTCAGGCTCCGCTGGCTCAATCCAAGGGGGAGGTGTATTTTCCGAAGATGCGTCGGCAAGACAGCGCCCAAGGGTATGCAAAAGAGAGCGAAGTTCCGTCATTAAATACACACTTGAGGGGGGATTGACAGACGATGGATAACCGCCATTTGCTGGTGCCCATACCGAAAAACGCAGAATTCCTAAAGCACAACATGCGGGGCAAAGACCATAAGAACCATCATGGACGATATGACGGATGTGATTCACTGAGTCCGCACGAGGAAACTCCGGCAACAGCTCGCCGATAGGCTTCATTTTCTTTTCAGGAAGATTGCGAATTTCTGCGTTCTGATAGAACCGCTTCCCCTCACCCAGGAGATTGAAGCATTCGCGGTGGGCGGGTTCATTGAGTTTGGAGAACCAAGTCTCGGGAAAGCCATCGCGCGGAAGAGTGTTTTTGTCTTCAGGCGGATTGCCTTGGCACCAATAGAGCAGCGCCAGCAGAAACCGCAGTATCGCCACGCGGTCCATGGGGTTGGAGGCGGCGATTTGGCGGATTTTCCCAGCGTCCTTCAGCGCGTCGAGAATTCCCACGCGTTTATACGTGCCATCGCGGTAGAGGACGGGTATCCATTCCGCATCCAGCAAATTGAAATTCTTGTCCTGTTCTGGAAAATCCATTGCCGCCTCCCGCTTCTCGTTTTGTCTGAATCTGCCCGCAATTGTCTTGGAATGGAGGGCTTATCAGGCACTAACTATCTTTTTCATAAGTAGTGCCTTTTCCCGAAGCAAGCAAAATTGGTTTATTTACTTTTAATAGCCCCATAATGTCCAAAGCAGAACGACTGCCTTTTCGAGAAATCGGCGGCGCCTGAAGGCACGCATAGGCTGCCTCATCCCCGTCAACGATGGCGGCGCGGACATGGATGGGATTCCCGATTTCGCTGAGGGCAGGGATATTTATGGTCAGGGACTTCAGGCGAAGGAAGGTGGCCATTACATTTCCATCATCGCCTGGGGCCGGATCGCGAGCGAATGGCGCAACCCGTCCGTGAACGGCGGCGCGCCGGGGCGACTCGCTGTCGGGCGCAATCGGGCGGGCGCACATGCGCTATTCGCGTTTCATCAACCGCTGCCGGGAGCGGTCCGGGCATCTATGGTCGAATTGTTTTTACTCGACGCCGCTTGATGAATCGCATCTGTGGGCGGCGGTAAAGTATGTCGAGTTGAACCCGGTTCGTGCTCGGATCGCCGATGCACCGGAGGACAACGCTTGGTCGAGCGCGCGGGCGCACGCCTCGGGCGAAATCGATTCGCTGTTGTCGCCCGAGCGTCCATTTCCTGGGCCTGTAAGCAATTGGTCCGAGTGGCTGGCCGAGGGGCTTGACGAGGAGACGGCGCAACGGATACGCCAAAACACGTATACGGGCCGCCCGACGGGATCGAAGTCGTTTATCGAGCGATTGGAATCGCGATTGGGCCGAATCCTGCTTCCGCTTAAACGCGGCCGAAAACCTTCGAGAAATAAAGGAGCGAACCGAAAAACAGGCCGGAAAGGGCGAAAAGAATAACCTGTCCCCGATTTTCCCGATTTTTATGTCCCCGATTTTGAAAATCTTACCCGGGATTGCGTTTTGTTCCCGTATTTCGTGGGGAAAATTCCATCGTCATAATTGGGCGATCATTGGTAGCGGCCGAATTCCTGGTAGGCGGCGAAAAGGGCGAGGACGTTTTCGATTGGCGTGTCCACCTGGATGTTGTGGGCAGTGCAGAAAATAAATCCGCCGCCCGGCCCCAGAGTCGCAAACCGTTCACGCACCTCAGCACGCACATCTTCCGGCGTTCCGAGCGGCATTGTCTTCTGAATCGAAATCGAGCCGTGGAACGTCAGACGGTCGCCAAAGCGGCGTTTGAGTTCGCGCCGGTCCATGTTTTGCACCTCGGGTTGGACGGGGTTCAAGATGTCCAGGCCGCACTCGATCATGTCGGGAATGATGGGCATGATCGATCCGCACGAGTGATGCGCTACCTTGCAGCCGTATCGGTGCCCGAGTTCGATCAGCGCCTTGAAATTGGGCCGCAGCATTTCGCGCCACACATCGGGCGCAACGAGCAGGCTGCTTTGCGCGCCGAAATCGTCGCCCATCATGAAGATGTCGATTTCGCCCCCGGCGGCTTCGAGCGTGCGCCGTGCATATTCGAGGTAAAACGCCGCAATCCGGTCGAAAAGATACTGCGCGATCTCGGGATTCACCACCATGTCCATCAGGATGTCGGCCACGCCGCGCAAATACATCGCTGGCTTGAGTTGCGCGCAGCGATTCATGCGATCGCCCATGAAGATCGCGCACTTGCCCGCAGCGCGAACCTTGGCCGCCTGTTCGCGAACGCATGAGTAGTCAAACCAATCCGGATTGGGCCATTTGGGATAGGCCTGAACTTCCTCCAGCGTCATGTCTTTCAACGGCGGCTCGCACGCCTCGCGGTAGCTGGCTTTGTGTTCGCCCGCGCCAACCTCGACCCGGATGCGCGGAACACCCCACAAATCCTCGACCGAGCCATCCGGCCGCGTAGTGAGTTCGGGACCGATATATTGCGGGCCTGGAATATATCGAAAATCCACATCAAAGTGCTGGAGCAATTCCTCTTCGGACGAAAAACGAAGCGTCTTGAGCAGTTTCGCGGTGATCTCGCCCGAGGCCCAGTAGTCAATGGGGACGCGGTCCGGTTCTTGATGCGCAAGAGCGAGTTGCACGCGTTCGCGCGAGTTCATCGTATCGTTTCTCCTTCGCTATGCAATTGGGCTAGTGCTTGGCGGCTTGAGGGCCAGCCTTCCAGATCAGGCAGGCCATTGCCGCGCCGGCGAGGGCCGCAATGCCAAACACGGAAAATGTGACGGAATACCCGCTGGCGTCTATCATCTTTCCCGCGCCCCACCCGGCAAGCGAAGCGCCGATATAACCGATGCTGTCAATGAATCCCGCCGCGCCTGAAGCGCCGCTCCTCTTGCCGAAATCCTGGGCCGCGTGCCCGACCATCAGGATATGCGGTCCGTAGGTGCAAAAGCCCACAAGCGCTACTATGGCTACCACGAGCGCCGTGTTTTCTGCGTGAATGTGCGGGAACCAGAGCGATAGCAACCCGAGCGCGGCGAGAAGCATCGCAATCACCGGTGCGCGGCGTCCGCCAAAGAAACGGTCCGTGGCCCATCCTGCCGCGAGGGCGCCGAGCGATCCGGCCAGCGGATGGATGCAGATTTTTATCATCTTGCCCAGGCCGGCTGACGATGTTGCCGCGGCGCCTTTGCTCGTTTGCGCGTCGAGGAATGCGGGCATCCAGTTCACAAATCCATACCGGTTGAGGTCGAGCATGAAAAACACGCCGGCCACAAGCCACAGATATGGATTGGCAAGTGTCGCAAGGAGGTTTTGCCGGAGGGTGCGCCGTTCGCCACCCGAAAGAGAGCGGACCGTCGCTGCCGCTGTCTGAGCCTGCGCCGCGGATTTATCCAGGGAAGGGGAGGCGTCGGATTCGTCCGAGATGGGCGGCAGATTCACATCGGCGGGGCTGTCGCGGACAACCATATAAAAGCACAGGCTGATTGCGCCGAGAATCACTGACGGAACGAGGAACGCCAGGCGCCAGTCGCCGCCCAACCTTCGCACAAAATCGCCCGTGAGAAAGATGGCCAGCAGGCTCGCGACGGCAGCGCCAAGTTGATAGCAGGTGCCGAGCAGTCCCATGACTTTGCCGCGGCCCTTAACGGGAAACCATTGTGCCATCAGGCGAACCATCGGCCCCCAGCCCATGGATTGGAAGAATCCGTTCGCGCCCCAAAATACGATGAGCAAGGTCAGAATCAGGCTGTGATCCGGCGCGGCGGCGGATGCGGCGGAACCGGCAGCCGTTGTGTCTCCAACGGGAATGGCAAATAAAACCAGCGCAAAAACGCAGAGGTTCA
>CAYUNT010000155.1:0-11050 GCA_964446285.1 uncultured Candidatus Sumerlaeota bacterium
CCCGCTCCTCCCGCGCCTCCAGCCGTTCCCGCCCCAGTGACACCGCCAAGCGGACGTTGTCCTCCTCCTGCGTATGCGCCCCCTGCCGCGCCCGCGCCACCGCCCGCCGGACCCATCCCCATCATGCCCGAAGCGCCCGCCATGCCCGCCGCGCCCAATGCTCCCGCTCTTGCCGCGCCTCCCAGCGCGCCCGCTCCTGTTCCGCCCTCCTCCGCGCCGATGCCAGCCGGTTCGGCCAGGGGGCGTCCGCCAAGGCCCGTTTCGCGATACAGCGCCTGGATTTCCGAGCGCACCATCGCGCTATCCGTGCCTTCGAGTTCGCGGTCGAGCAGCGGGCGCAGATCGGGATGTCCCGGCCCGACTTCGCGCAAAATTTTCAGCACGCCCTGGCGGATGGCCGGGTCTTTGTCGCCCAGCGCCTCGACCATCCGGTGCATGAATCGCGTGCGGATTTTCGAGGAGAGATGTTTGGCGGCGTATTCCACAAGCGCCGTCCGCGCCGCCGCCTGAACCATCTGGTCTTTGTCCGCCAGTTGTTCGAGCAGCGGATCGAGCGCCTCGACCGGCGTGCAGCGTCCGAGTTCGCTGATCGCGGCGATTTTTTTCATGCGCCGTTTTTCCGCCCCCGTCAGCAGGAACGATCCGCGCAAAGTCTTTATCAGATCGGCCACTTCGTGTTCGCCGAGCGCGGGCGCCTCTGCCGCGCCGCCCGCCGCATCTCCGCTTGCGGAGGCCGGTCCCGCCGCGCCTCCCATCCCTCCCGCGCCTCCCGGGCCAGCCCCCAGCGCCTTCAGGAAATTCATCAAGTGGCGCGAGGTTTCCGTTCCCGGGTTCTGAACTTTTCCCGAGCGGATTTGCTCTTCGAGATTCAGGAGCACGCGCCGCGCGACCGGGCCGCCGATTGTGCCAATCGCAAATACAAGCGACGCGATGACCATGTCTTTGCCGAGGTTCGCGCGTTTTCCCGCCGCCGCGTCCCAGTAACTTTCCTGTTTGTATTTATTCACGTTCGAATCATCGAACTGGAGCGCATTGAGGAGCATTTTTTCGAGCAGGGGAATGGCGGCCTCGATCTTCGCCTTTTCGCAAACCTCGGCCACGGCCATGTAAGCGCCGCCATAACGCAGAATATAGCGTTCGGCCACGGCGAGGAAGGGGCCGGGGGTATCGGGCACGAGGCGTTTGAGCGCCTCGGTGGCGGGCTGGCGGAACCCGAGGAAGGAATCCTGGCGCTCCTCGCCCTGCACCCATTCGGGCGAGTCGTCCTGGAGCCACAGCGCGTGTGTCAGCGTTTCAACCGCCCATGACTTCAAATCGCCCGGCAGCGCATCGGGATTGTAGGTGAAAAATTGCAGGGCGGCGTGCTGCGCGAGCCGCGCCTGGTCCTTGGGAAGCGCCTTAAGCGCCTGGCGGATCAGTTCGGAGCGTTCGAGCGGCGTCAGGCGCGGCGAGCGCGAGAGTTTGCCAAGCGAAACGAGCACGCGCTTGGACTGGCGGATGCGCGGCGGATCGATTATGCGCGCGGAAAGCACTTCGCCCAGATACTTAAGGAGGGCTGCGCGCGCGTCCGCGTTTCCGAGGTTTCCGAGCGCCTCGACCAGTTCGCCGCGCAGAACCTCGAACTGCTTGCGCTCGAAACACTCGAGAAGCACGGGGAAAAAGACGGGCGAACGCATCGCGCCCATGAGTTCGATGAAGAATTTGAAATAGGGGCTGTTGGCCTGCGAACGCGTGAAGGCGTCGTAAGGCTCGGTGAACGCGCGGCTTTTGCCCACCTCGCCAAACGCCAGCGCGACGGCTTTTTTCGCCGTGTAGCCGAGCGTTCCGTAAGCGCGCTGTTCGACGCCCGATTGCGCCGCCGCCGCCGCCAGTTCTTTGGGGACAAATTCCACAAGAAGAATGGAGGCATCGATAAACTTGTGGGGCTGATTGCGCCACAAGGCGATGCGCAGCAGCGAGCGCATCAAGTCGCCCGTGTCGCGCAAGGCCGCCTCGTCCGGCTCCTCCATCTTTTCCTTGGGCGGCAGGGCGGATTTCATGTCCACGACGGTTTGCGTCAGCGTGCGGTTCCATTCCGCCTCGCGCATCTCAATGCGCGATTTCATCAGCATTTCCAGGCGCTTGCGGCGCGTCTCGGCCAGCTCCGTAATGAGTTCCTGGTTCAGGCCAAACGCCTCGGGCTTTTGGCGCAGGAATCCAATGAGAGCCTCGACTTCCTTTGGGTGGTTTTCGCAGGTTCCAAGGACGTTTCCGCAGTAGGAGGCCAGGCGCGCGGCGTCTTCGGCGGAGCGCGCGGCCGAGCACAGCTGGCGGATGTTTTCGCCCGCGCCCTGGAGGTTTCGCGAGCGCGTAAAATCGCGCAATTCGCGCGCCAGCCGCTCGCGATAAACCATTTCGAGCCGCTGTTCCCAGGCGATGGTCATATCGCTGAGGCGTTTGAGCGCCTTTTCGATCAGCGTCCCCGCGCCGCCCTCAATTTCCCGCCCCGCGCGGGCGAGGAACTGATGCACCGGCTCTGTGATAAAATCGCGATACGTGGCCGCCGCGGCTCGGGCCACTTCCAGCCCCGCCTGGTCCGCCGTTTTGCCCTCCGCCATCAACTGCCCGACCCATGCTTGCGCCAATGCCACCGCGCGATCCACATCCGCGCGCCGCAGGGCTTCATCCAGCGCTTCTCGCATTGGCTCGAAATCCTTTCGCGTGAAAAAAATCGCCGACAGGGAAGACGCGCCCACGCATCAGGGCGCTTGAATTTCCGTTTTGGGGACTACGCGATCCCGGTAAATGGCCTCTTCCTCTGTGATGACTTCCGTCGAACCGTCCGCGTGGCGGATAACCTGTTGCGTCCGGCGGGTGCCTGTTCGCGATTTGCCCTGCACATGATCATAAGGATCGCGCGCGTCCTGAAGCACCACGGCCGGAACCGGACCGCCCGGATAGGGCGCGGCGGCGGCGGAGTTGCCCGACGTCAGCAATTCCGTTTCGATGGGCTGGATTTCCAGCGTGTTGGTGGTCACAGTGCGCCGGTTATAGGCATCGAGCATGTCCTGCTTGGCTTCGCGGCGTTGCGCGGCCTGCTCGCGCATTTCGGCCATGCGGCGCTGATAATAGGCTTCCTCGTCGAAGTCAGCGCGTGCGCCGCCGCATCCCGCCAGCGCAAGAGAGAAGAAAAGCGGGACGATTCCTCCCCAGATGGCGGTCAGCGGCCTGGAACCCACCCGAAAACTCGGAAGAAAATCTTGGACGAGACGTCCAAGCCACCGGAAATCTTGGGCCAGATAACCAAGCCACTGGAGGTTTTTAGACAAGTTTTTAGTGCCGCAGTGAGTATCTTGAAAATTGCCTTTCATGGCGCGAACCTCTTCGAGCGAGATTTCCGCCCGGAGTTCCTTTTCATTTTTAGGTTCCGCCTCGCCGCCGCCAGCGTCAATCCCAGAGCCGCCGCGGGAGTGCGGGACAGCAACGCGGCGCATCAAGCCGTCCTTGACAACCGCAAAAGAATTCCGCAAGATCGCCAATCAGCGAAAGCGGTCTCAGCCGTAAAATAGACCGCTCCAAGAACTGCTTCGGCGTTTGAGGGCGAATCGAGTATTGCAAGGAGGTGATTCTTTTCCCAACGGAACCACGGCAGCCAATGCATCATGCCCTTCAAGGCAAAGCAGGTCAGGCGCATTTTTATGATGCGCAGTCATGAAAATCCATTCCACAATCCGGAGTGAAAATCCATGAAACGTGCCGCACTTTTCGTGTTCGCCGCCATGGCGCTTGTCCTTTCCGGGTGCGCCGGCTATCTGGCCCCGGTCATGCCACCCTCGGGCTGGATTTATTCCTCGGTTCAGGCGCCCATCGGAACCGACATGAACAAAACGCAACTGGGCGCCAAAGAAGGCGTCTCATCCTCGATGAGCATTCTGGGCGCTGTGGCCGTGGGCGATGCCAGCATCGCCAGCGCCGCCCGCAATGGGGGAGTCACCTCGATTCAGCACGTGGACTACGAGTATTTCAACGTCCTGGGGGTTTATCAGAAATTCACAATTAAGGTGCATGGGGACTGACCATGAAAACAGCCAAGCGAATCCGGACATTCACCCAAGCCCTGTTTGCGGTGCTGATTGGATTGGCACTGCTGGGCGGCGCCGGATGTGCCGCTTACCTGGCCCCTGTCAAACCCCCTCAGGGGTTCCTGTATCAATCGGTCAAAGCGCCGCTCACAGTGAAATACAACGGCAATCCTTGCGGAGATGCTGTCAAGAAAGTCTCGATGAGCAAGACGTCCTATTTCCTTGAGCCGTTCCTCACGCATTTGGATTTCGCGTGGGATGACGCGGCCATTGAGAAAATCGCCCGCGAGGGCGGCATCCGCAAGGTTTCGTATGCCGATTACGAGACGCTCAACGTCCTCGGCATTTACCGCACATTCACCATCCATGTATATGGAAACTAAGCTCCCGGCGAAAGGATTCGACCTATGAAACGCGGACTTCTCTCGTGCGCGCTAATGATCCTGCTGCCGGGATTGGTAATGACGGGAGGATGCACCATGCTGCGCTCTCCCGTCGTGCCGTATGTCGGCTCGGGATTCAACAGCACCACCTTTCCGGTGGATATAGCCTTCGACCAGACAGAGATCGGGACGCGGGCGGGCAGAAGCTCGGCCCAGACGATTCTGGGACTAATCTCCTGGGGCGACGCCAGCGTCGCCGCCGCCGCTCGCAACGGAGGCATCAAGCAGATCGATCACATCGACGCCAAACTGTTCAACATTCTGGTCATCTACGTTCAGTATGAAACCGTGGTCTATGGACGCTCGGAGGAGGAGATGCAAAAGTCAGCAGCCTCTACGGCGCTTCCAGCCACGCCAGAAACTCACTCAGGCGGGTAATTTTCCGCCCCGAGTGGCCTTGGAGGCGGGCGCATCTGCCGCTTCCCGGTGCGATTCATTGGGAATCCCTTCCCGCAATTTCCTAATGCGGCCTGCCGCAAGGAATCAGAGAAGGGGTTCCCTTTTTTCTTTTCTGCGATTCAAACAAGCGACAATTTGCCTGCGGCGAATACCCGGATTGACAATCGGCGCGGAGTTTTAGGGTATTCATTAGCGCGCGCGAGGATGTGTTTCCTGGGATCGCGAGGCTCCGCACTCGCGCGCTTCCCTGGCCAATAAACATAAGGTTATTGGAATGAATGTTCTTGTCGTATTCGGAACGCGCCCCGAGGCGGTGAAGGTGGCGCCGGTCGTGTGGGAATTGCGCCGGCGCGCCGCCGAAGGAGCACCCGTGCGCGTGTGGCTCTGCTCCACCGGACAGCATCGCGAAATGCTCCGTCCGCTCTTTGATTTCTTCGATCTCCATCCGGATGCCGATCTCGATTTGATGGAGCCGAACCAGACGCTTGCCTCGCTGACGGCGCGGATTGTGCGGGCGCTTGATGGGGTGCTGGGAGGGGGGTATCTTGGGCAAGATGCCCAAGCCACGGGAAATCTTGGACGAGACGTCCAAGCCACCGGAAGTTTTCAGAGTGGCTCGAAGTCCTCTGAGCCTCTTTCACCTATTCCCCGACCCGATCTCGTGCTCGTCCAGGGCGACACGACGACGGCCATGTGCGCCGCGCTGGCCGCCTATTACCGCGAAATCCCCGTCGGGCACATCGAGGCGGGCCTGCGCACCAATACGATTCGCGCGCCGTTCCCTGAGGAAGTGAACCGCCGCATCATTTCCCAAATTGCGGCTTTGAATTTCGCCCCAACCGCCGGCGCGCGCGAGAACCTCGAACGCCAGGGACTTTGCCGCGAACAACGCGTGTGGGTGACGGGCAATACGGTGATCGACGCGCTTTTGCGCACGGCGGACCGCACGCGCGCGCATCCGCCCTCGCATCCGCTGCTTGATGCGGTGTCCGCCTGGCGCGCCGCGCATCCCGCCGCGCGCCTTATTCTAGTCACAGGGCACCGCCGTGAAAACTACGGCCCCCCCTTCGAGTCTTTCTGCCGCGGATTGCTCGAACTGGCGCGCGTCTGGCCAGACGATTTGCTTGTGTATCCGGTGCATCTCAACCCGAATGTGCGCCGCCCCGTGCGCAAAATTCTCGCGGGCGCCCCGAATATCCGGCTCGAGGACCCGCTCGATTACCCGGTGTTTGTGTCGATGATGGATCGCGCGCACCTCATCATCACCGACAGCGGCGGCATCCAGGAGGAAGCGCCGAGCCTCGGGAAACCCGTGCTTGTGACGCGCGACGTAACCGAGCGCCCCGAGGCGGTGCGGGCGGGCGCGGTGCGCATCGTCGGACCCCACGCGGAGGCGATTGTGGCCGAAGCGGGGCGGCTGCTCGGCGATGCGGACGCTTACGCGCGAATGGCGGCGGCGGTAAATCCTTACGGCGACGGCCGCGCCGCCGAACGCATCGCGGACGCCATCGAAGGCAAACCGGTGACGGAATTTGCGGAAATGGGATGATTTTTCACCACTAAGGCACAAAGACACGAAGGCACAAAATGGCAGAGCAGGAGACAGGCCAATGAATTCGGGAACAAAAATTTTTACCACGAAAAACACGAAAAAACACGAAAAAAGAAGATTTTTCTTCTTTCTTCCTTTCGTTATTTTCGCGTTTTTCGTGGTAAACTCTTCTTCTATTCTTTGCGCCGAGCCGCCGATTACGCAGGCGCGCCACGCCATGCCCCGTTATGCGCCCGACCCAATCGCCGCGCGCTCGATCGCTCCCACTTTCGACACATTTCCCGATAGTTCGCTCGTGGATTTCTCGTTCCTGCTTGATCCCCCGGCGGGCAAGCACGGCTTTGTGATGACGCGCGCGGATGGCCATTTCTACTACGAGAAAACCAATGCCCGCGCCAAATTCTGGGGCGCCACGGTCGCCGCAAGCAACACAGACATCCCCAAGGAAAAAATATCGGAGGTCGTGGACGTCCTTGCGCGCGGCGGATGCAATCTGCTGCGCCTCCATGAACTCGATAACCGCGGCGGCGAACGATACAACCTTGTGCGGCGCAACATCATCGACGAGGCGTATCCGAACAACGACAAATCCACGGTCTTTGACGCGGAATATCGCGACCGCGTGGATTGGTGGATCGCCTGCGCGCAAAAACGCGGCCTCTATGTTTATTTGGTCGTGCGCGGCTACCGAACCTTCCGCGCGGGTGACGGCGTGGCGTCGGCGGATCAACTGGATCGCTCCGCCAAGCCGTATTCCTTTTTCAATCCCCGCCTGATTGAACTCCAAAAACAATACGCCTCAGAATGGCTCATCCAGCATGTGAATCCTTATACCGGGGTGCCAAACGGCCTCAACCCCGCCGTCGCCTTCCTCGAGGTCGAAAACGAAGACAGCCTGTTTTGCTTTTACAACATCAGTTCGACGCGCTGGCTGGGAATGGTCGAACCGTATCGCACGGAGTTCATCGGACTGTGGAACGAATGGCTGAAGAATCAATACGGCTCGACGGACGCGCTTCGGCGCGCCTGGACGAATGAGCGCGGCGAGTGCCCGCTCGGCGCGGACGAAAGCCTGGAAAAAGCCACAGTGAAAATCCCCTCAATGAACGAGGAATCCATTGAAAAAATCGACGAAATCCCGTGGGCCGACCCGCTGCGCTCGCCGGCGCGCGCCCGCGATGGCGTCCGGTTCGCCGCCGAAGTTCAGCGCCGCTATTTCAGCACGATGCGCGAACATTTGCGTTCGCTCGGGTGCCGCGCCCTCCTCACCGCCACGGTGGATACGCACACGCTTATCGACACATGGACCGTGGCGGCAGAACTCGACTTCACGGCGCAAAACGCTTACATGGACCACCCGGCCTTCGCCGTCGGGCAAGAGTGGGTGGGGCGGCAATTCTTCCGGAACGCAAATTATCTGAAGGAAACGAGCATCTGGGGTCTGGCGCCCCGCATGGCGCAGTGGAAATGGACCGGCAAACCCTGGATGGTGCGCGAATGGACCCTGTGCTGGCCTAACGAATATCGCGTCTCGGCCCTGCTTGACATCGCGGCCATCGCAGACATGCAGGATTACGACGGCTTAATCCATTTCGATTACAAAACCTGGGGAAACCCAGACTTGATCTCGGCTTTCGGGATGCAGCCCGATCCGGCGCGCTGGGGCATGGCGGGCTACGCGGCTCTCCTTTACCTGCGCGGCGACCTCCCGCCACAGGACGAGGTCGTCCGAATCCTCTACACAGACGAGGACCTTGCCACTTGGGCCTCGTCCATGAGCCAGCTGTATCGCGTGGCATGGACGCGGCGCATCGAGAACTGGAGTCCAAGTCTGATGATGCCGCCATTTGCCGAAGACGCGCTGTTTGGCGTGACGAGCGGCCGCGCGGGCGGAATCGGGAAACTTGGCGCTGGGGAAAACGGCGCGGCCGCAGCGCAATCGCTCTACGCGGCGGCGTTTGGAGCCGACGTGTCGCGCGGGCGCGAGTGGGTGCTTTTCGATCCGCGTTTTGCCGCTCGCGCGCGCGCGGGCGGCGCCGCATGGAGCGAGTCTCCGGCCGTCCAAGCGGGCTATGATTATCCGTGGATGAAATCGCCTGACGGATTCCCCATCGAAGCGGTGCGCAAGGCGGACTTCGTTCCGTTCGGCCCCGCGCCGGGCGAAGATGGCCGTCCGCTGTGCCGCGCCTTCCTCGATCCCAAGCGCAATAACCTGATTTTGGGTCCGGTCGGGGCCGAAGACGCGATGTGGGCTGTCGAACGGCTGGCGCGGGCGCTTCAGCGCGAGGAAAAACCCACCGACCTACTGGCGGCGGACAAGAGCACGTCGCTGACCACCCTCGGCGGGCGGCTCGAACGCGACGAAAAGGCGGGCGTGATCCAGATCGCCACGGATTCCTTCTGCGCCGTGGCGGGCGAATTGAGCGGCGGCGGCGACAAAGAGGCTGATGCCGCCAAAACTGGCGCGAAGGCAGGCGCAGCGCAGAGCCGCGCATGGAAAGCGGGGGCGCTGACGGTGCGTTCCGTGTCGCCGACAGCCGCCGTTGTGGCCGCCTCGCTCGACGGCAAGCCGCTCGTTTCGGCGCGACGGTTCTCGATCAAAATGGCCACGGTAGCCGTTAACCGCGGGCAAAAACTCACGAAAATCCCCAATGCGAATCCTGACAATCCTTATATGCTCGAAGAAACCGGCGGCCCGCCCGTGCAAACCTTGGGCAAACCGAGCGCTATTCCGACGCGCGTTTCCCTCGGCAACCGCATGCTGGCGGAAGTCTATATGGAAAACGGCACATGGGAAATCGTTGTGGATCGCGACAAGCGCCAGTGCCTTGTTTTCTGTGACACGCCGAACATCCGCTTCCAGTTCGACCCGGAGATTTTCGGCGGCGCGGCATCCGATAAAATCCACGTCCGGAAATACTTTTACGAGTATCCCCCCGAAGACACGCCTCAAACAGGCCGCGACCTGATTTACCCCGGATTTGCCAAATACGCCGAAATGCGCGCGGCGGAATAGTCTCTGAAAAAGACGTTCCCATCCGCTAAAAACGAGGAAAAAGCAAAAAACAGATTTGAGGGAAGATTATGCGGAAGCGGGCGGGCGGATACCATTGAGACACGCCGCTACCAAGTCATCGAGCCGCGCCGTCGCCAGCCCGATGCATGTGTCTGCCGCGCCGTAATACACCCGCACCTCGCCGTTTGGCTCTATCACTGCGCCATTCGAAAATACGCAATTGATCGTCTCGCCCGTGCGTTCGTAGTCCTCGCGCGGCGTCAGGATGAAATACGGACATTGGCCGACAACACGCCAGGGCTGCTCCAAATCGAGCAGGATTACGCCAATGCGATAGACGTAATTGCACGCCAGCCAAACGCCGTGGATGATGCAGAGCCACCCGGCCTCGGTGCGAATCGGCGGCGGCCCGCAACCCCATTTCTCGCGCATCCACGTTTGCGGAACGAGGTCTATTGCCCGCCAATCGCCCCAGTGAATGAGGTCGGGCGAGAAGGAAATCATGTTGTAAACAAGGTTTCCGCTCATGGGCCGTTCGATGCGCGCGTAGCGTCCGCCGATCTTCTCGGGGAAGAGCGCGCAATTGCGGCTCCAGGGCTGCGTGATGAACCCAATCCGCTCGAAGGAACGGAAGTCTTCCGTGCGGATCAGCGCGATGCGAACCGTTTCGTCGAATCCCTGCGCGCAATACGTAATGTAATACGCCCCTTCCAGAAACGTAACGCGCGGGTCGTAGCTGTGATATTCAAACCGCAAATCCCTCGAGCCGGCTGGAAGGGGAATCGGCTCGGGTTCGAGGCGGAAATTCACACCGTCATCGCTCCAGGCGATGTGGAGCCGGTTGTCGCGCTGCCCGTCCTCGACACGCGGCACCAGCACGGTCTGCGCCCCAAATTTAGCAGCGCCCGGGTTGTAAATCGCGTTGCAAAGAAACGGCGCATCCCCAGGAGTTAGAATGGGATTCCCGGCAAAACGTTTAAGGAGCTCGCGGCTCATGACTTTTGAGAAGCCTTCAACTCCGCAATGCGGTCGCGAACAACCTTCGCCTCGTCTTTCGCGCCCTGGTCCTTGAGCGAATCGAGGTAGGTCTGCCATGTCGAAATCGCCGGGGGAATCTGCTTCATGCGCTCATAGCAAACGGCGAGATTGTAAATCGCCTGCAAAAGCGTCGAATCCAGTTCGGCGGCGCGGCGGAAATGATCGATGGCCTTCGGGTAATTCTCGCGCGTGGCCGCCACGACCCCTCGATTATAATAATCCACCGCCTGTTTGGCCTCGAATCCGAGTTTTTCGCTTACGTCTGTAAGGTCTTCGGATTTGAGCGCGTGCAGAAGGGTCAGACCCCAGCAATTCTGGGCCAGATCGGGGTTCTCGCGGAATGTGGCGAGGAATTGCTGCTGCTCGCGCTCGAACATCTCGACGCCGCGGCGCAGCGAAAAGGCGCTTCGACCTTGAACCGGCTGAGTCATAGGAAATCCTTGGAATTGGGCATCACCGCATAAGCGCGGAAAAACGAGTTGGTAGCGGTAAGGGGATTCGAACCCCTGTTTCCGCCGTGAGAGGGCGGCGTCCTGGACCG
>CAYUNT010000156.1:0-11036 GCA_964446285.1 uncultured Candidatus Sumerlaeota bacterium
GCGGCGGCGGCGGGCGGCGGTCGAAATCCTCGCGCTCGGGGGCCTCGCCGCGCGCACAGAGTGGATTCCCAGGAGCGGGGGGCGAGGCCGGATGGAGTCCGTTTGGCGGATTCGAGGATTTTTCCGCCCAGGAAAATGGCGGCGGCGAGGGTGGCGGCGACGCCGAAGCAGAAATCGAAATGACGCTCGAAGAGGCGCATCGCGGCGGGCGGCGGCGCTTGTCGTTGCGCCATCCCGGCGGCAAGGAACGCACGCTCGAGGTCACGATCCCCGAGGGCGTGGCGGAAGGCTCGAAAATCCGCTTGGCCGGCCAAGGCAGCCCGGGCGCGAACGGACGCGCGGGCGATTTGTATCTGCGCGTGCGCATCTTGCCAGACAAACGCTTTCGCGTGGAAGGACACGACTTGCATTCGGAGGTCGAGGTCACGCCTTGGGAGGCGGCTCTGGGCGCGCGCCTGTCTGTAGAAACGCTTGACGGGCCGGTGGAAATCTCGCTTCCGGCGGGATCGTCGTCCGGGCGCAAGTTGCGCCTGCGCGGCAAGGGATTGAAACGCCGCGGCGGCGAGCGCGGCGATTTGTATGTCGCCGTGAAAATCGTCGTTCCCAAGACCCTCTCGGATTCCGAACGCAAGTTGTTTGAAAAACTGGCCCAGGAGTCGCCGTTTCGTCCGCGCGAATAGGCCCGGGGGAAATGTCCTTTTCGCTCCGAAAGGCTCCCAAACAACCCAAACAAGATGAACTGCCCGTTACGTTCTCCCTTGACCCGCTCCTTCTGCGCGGCGTGAAAAAAACGATAGCGGTATGTTTTGTATCAGTCGAAAGGCATGCAGAACGCTTCCATGACTCCTTCTTCTCAACCGCAAGCGAATCCTCAGCCCCCCATTCGGCGGATTGCCCTGTATCCCGGCACGTTCGACAGTCCTACGCTCGGGCATGTGGACCTTATCCGGCGCGCCCATCTCTTGTTTGACCGCCTTATCGTCGCCGTGGCGCACAATGAGCGCAAGCGCCCCTTGTTCACGGTCGAGGAGCGCCTCGATATGCTGCGGCAGATTACGGCGGACCTGCCTAACGTCGAATGCGTGGAACTCAAGGGCCTGACGGTGAAGTTTGCGCAATCGATCGGGGCGCAGTTCATTATTCGCGGTTTCCGGGCCGTCAGCGACTTCGAATATGAGCTCCAGATGGCGCTGCTCAACCGCGAGATCGCCCCGGATGTCGAGACGCTTTTCCTCGCCCCCGCAACTGAGTTCATTTTCCTCTCATCAAGCCTCGTGAAAGAAGTCTGGCGCAATGGCGGCGACATCAGCACGCTTGTGCCCCGGGTTGTGCATCATGCGTTTCAGCACCTCTCGAAGGCCGGAATGCATACGCGGTTTTTGGACGAAGCCTCGATCGGTTCGGCGAGCGTTCCGCGCGAGAATCCCAACGACTGAGCCGGAATCCTGCCCTTCATGACGCCTCCCCGAATGCCGGATCTTGCCGACTTTCGAATCGCCATTCTCGTTCGTGGCCCGCGCGCGGCTTTGGAAATCTCCCAATCGCTGGAGAATGTCCGCACGCACATTGACGGACCGTTTCGCGTCTGGGAAGGGCAATTCGGGCTGGCGCATGCGACGCTGATCGCGCCCGACCCGGGAGGCGCTGACGCCTGGTTTGCCGCGGCCAAATTGCTCATTCGCCGCCGCCGCCCCGCTCTGATGGCCGGAGCCTCTTATTTTGCGTGGTGCGGGCCTGAAGAACGGCCTCCGGAACTGTTTGCCGCCTCGTCGATATGCGATCTTTCCGGCGCGAGAGACCTTCTCGGCGCCGTCGAGGCCACACGCCAGGGCGCGATGTCCGGCGCATTCTCCCAAGGCATGGCCGCCAGAGAATTTCCCACATGGCGCCTGGATTCCGCCGCTGTTCAATGGATTGACCTCTGGCGCGATTTGCCGCCGGAGGATGCCTCGTTCGAGGCGCTTCGACAGGGCGGCGCCGCTCCCGCCAGCGCCGGACCCGCCGCATTTTCCGGCGAAGGCGAGGCAATGAGTCTTGCGATTGGAGCAGCGGCGTCCTATGATAAAAACGTCTTGGAATCCAATGGCCTGGTCCGCTGGATTCATGAAAACCTCTCGATCGACGGCCTTGACAGGGAAAGCGCCGGCCTGGCAGCCGCCGCCACGGAGGAATCCATCCCCTGGTTTGCGTTTGGCCCATGCGATCCCTTTATGGATGGATTCAGCCGCGCGCGGATGCCGGGGGGATGCTGGCCAGATGCTCAGTCCGCAAATTCCCGAATCGCCGCCGCCGCAATCGAATTCCTGCGGCTTACTCAAAGATATCCGCGCCCAGGATAATGCCCCATGAGCAAGCGCTTTGACGATTCAAAGGAAATCTGGCTGAACCCGGACGATTCGACGCTTCCTGCCGCGAAAAACCGGGCCAGAACTCCTGACCCATCCGGTGAAACGCGCGTAGATGGAATTACCACAAGCCAGCGTGAGACAATCCCCAATCCGTCGGCGCGGCGGCGGCCCGTCCTTGTGCATATTGATGAAGGCCGGCGCGTGGGCGACCGCTTTATCCTGGCCAAGCCCGAGATTTTTATCGGGCGCGAATCCAATTGCGATCTTTCGTTCCAGGACGGCCGCATCTCGCGCCAGCACGCTCGAATTCTCTGGGAAAACATGGAGTCGGATCGCGAGGAGCCACGCTGTTCACTCGAAGACCTCGGAAGCCGCAATGGAACTCTCGTCAATGGCCAGCGCATCGAGCGCACAGGACTTCACGACGGCGACCGCATCCTTATCGGATCAACGCTTCTGGCGTTCTACGTTAAGGATGAACAAGAGCTCAGCCTGGACCAGCAGCTTTTGCAAATGGCGACAACGGACGGCCTGACGGGGCTGGCCAATCGCTATTATTTCCTCACCGTGGCGCGGCGGGAAATCGAGCGCGCCCGCCGCTATCAGCGTGATTTGTCGCTGATCATGCTCGATCTCGACCATTTCAAAAGCATCAACGACACGCAGGGGCACGCGGCGGGCGATATGGTGCTGCGCCAGCTTGCGCGCATCCTCGTCGTCACCATGCGCGAGGGCGACCTGATCGGGCGCGTTGGCGGCGAAGAATTCGCGATTCTTTTGCCGGAAACGGCGCTGGAAGGCGCAAGCGCCACTGCCGAACGAATTCGGCAGCGTGTGTCCGATCACAACTTCCAGTTTCATGGCATAGACATGCACGTCACCGTCAGCCTGGGGGTCGCCGAATTCACATATTCCTACGCGACTCGCGAGGCATTCTTCGAAGCGGCGGACAAGGCGCTTTATGAGGCAAAATCAAAGGGACGCAACTGCGTTTGCGAAGCGCCCAAACCTCCCTCAACGCCTCCAACGTCGGTGCAGTGAGGGGAAAGAAAAGAGAGTTGTGAGTTGTGGGTTGTGGGAGAAGAAGTGATCAATGGGCAGTGGATAGTGAACGGTGAAGAAGTTGTCAGTGAACAGGGATCAGGGGTAAATGTATTCAGTTTCCGCTTCAGGTCTTCTCATAAGTCATTTCAACCCTTTGGCTTTCTGTCTCTTTACTCACAACCCAAAACCCACAACTCACAACTTCTTTTCTCACAACTCACATCAACTCCTTTGGGTCCTTGAGGCCCGCGTCATTCCATCCGTCCCCGAAAAGGAATCCTTGTTTCCATGCATGATTTCATCGTAGTTGGCGCTGGATTTTTCGGCGCTGTTTTTGCCCAGCAGGCGCGCGAGGCGGGCCGCAGTGTTCTTGTTCTTGAAAAACGCAATCACATTGGCGGCAATTGCTATTCCTTCGATTACGAAGACACGAACATCACCGTCCACAAATACGGAACCCACATATTCCACACAAACAACGAAGAAGTCTGGCGCTATACGCGGCGATTCACGGAGTTTAACAACTACCAGCATCGCGTTCTGACGATGTACAAGAACCGCGTGTTCGCCATGCCGATCAACCTCGGAACCATCAATCAATTCTATGGCATCAATCTCAGCCCGTGGGAAGTGGAGGGATTCCTTGCGTCGAAACGCGGGAACATCCCCAACCCCGCCAACCTCGAAGAAAAAGCGATTAGCCTGATCGGGCAGGATTTATACGAGGCGTTCATCCGCGGATACACAATCAAACAATGGGAACGCGATCCGCGCGAACTCCCGGCGGATATCATCACGCGCCTGCCGGTGCGCACGACATTTTTCGATTCCTATTACGACGACCCGTTCCAGGGAATTCCGGTTGGCGGTTATACGCCTATTTTCGAGCGGATGCTCGAAGGAATCCCGGTGGAACTTGGCGTGGATTACCTGGCGGATCGCGAGCATTGGCGGAACAAATGCAAGACGCTGGTTTATACCGGCCCGATCGACCGGTATTTCGACTATGCGCTGGGGCGGCTCAGCTGGCGCTCGGTGCGGCTGGAAACCGAACGGATCGAGCATGAGGATTTCCAGGGGACGAGCGTGATGAATTACGCGGACGCCGAGGTGCCCTGGACGCGCATTCACGAAATGAAGCATCTGCATCGCGAGAAACAACACACGCCGCCGGGCGTGACTGTGATTCACAAGGAATACTCGCAGCACGATCCGGAGGACCCATATTACCCAGTGAACACCAAGGCGGATCAGGCATTGCTGGCGCGCTACCGCGAGATGCAAAAGGGCGAAAAGGGCGTGGTGTTTGGCGGACGCCTCGCCGAATATAAGTATTACGATATGCACCATGTGATCTGGCAGGCGCTGCAAACGGCGCGCCGCGTGCTGTCATCTGCATCCACGGAATAGTCCCCTGCCGCACCTGCGAAGAAGGGTATTTATCACGAAAAACACAAAAAGAGCGAAAGAAGAAAACCTTCTTCTTTTTTCGTCTTTTTCGCGTTTTTCGTGGTAAAATGTATTTTCTTCTTCTTCTTCTTCTTCTTCTATTCGATGCCGGCGGGTTCGAGCGGATTGTAATGCGAATCGCGCAAGATCGGCGTGCGGCCCGCTTCGCGAATCAGCGCGCGGAGCTGGTCTTCAGTAACACCTCGGGGGGAAGGCGCTCCGGCGTCGTGGAACACCTCTTCGCAAACGACCGTTCCATCGAGGTCGTCCGCGCCAAACCATAGTGCGGTCTGCGCTAGTTTCGGCCCAAGGCCCACCCAATAGGCTTTGATGTGCGGGATGTTATCGAGCAATAGGCGCGCCACGGCGATTGTGCGCAGGTCGTCCACGCCGCCCGGCCCGGGCAGATGCGCAAGCGCCGTGTTCGCGGGCTGGAAGGAAAGCGGAATAAAACACTGGAATCCGGCGCGAATTTCACCCGCGCCTTGTTGCCCTTCGCGCGCACCTTGTTGCCCTTTGTCCGCCCCGCGCCCGTTGATTGCGGCGTAGCGGTCCTGATGATCGCGCAGGCGCAACAAGTGATCCACGCGATGGCGCGGCGCCTCGATGTGCCCGTAAAGCATGGTGCAATTGGTGCGAAGGCCCATTTCCGCGTGGAGGATGCGGTGGACCTCAAACCACTCGGAAGCGTCGCATTTGTGTGCGCAGAGACGCTCGCGGATTTCCGGATCGAAAATCTCCGCCCCGCCGCCCGGCATCGAGTCCAAGCCGGCCCGGCGGAGGCGTTCGAGCGTTTCGCGGACTTCGATGCCCGAGATTTTCGCGATGTAATGAATCTCGACAGGCGTCAGGGCTTTGATATGGACGCCCGGAAACGCCGTTTTGAGCGCCCGCAGGCAATCGCAGTAGTATTCGATTTTCAGGCGCGGATCGAGTCCGCCAACCAGGTGAATTTCCGTGCATCGCGGCGGCATGAGCCGGCGTGCCCGCTCGACGATTTCCTCGGGCGGGCGGATGTAGGCCGCCTCATCGAACGGCTTGCGTCCGAAGGCGCAGAATTCACAATGCGCCACGCAGGAATTCGTCGGGTTGATGTGGAGATTGACGTTGTAAAACGTCCGCGCGCCCCAGAGGCGCTCGCGCACGCGATTGGCCAGGCGCCCCACTTCCAGGAAGTCCGGATGCTCAAAGAGCGCCACGCCATCCTCAAAGGACAGCCGCTCCCCGCGCTTGAGTTTCTGTTCGATGGGTGCAATCACGGTCATTTTGCCGTCGCGAAAAGAGAAATCGTTTGACGCCCCTAAAAGATGACGAATAGCCCCGGGAAGACACTTCTTGCCTTCCCGCCCGGGGATAGCCAAGGTCATTTGCGGCAGGCGATGGAGCGGAACACAAGGAATATCTGCAAATCCCACGCTCAGATGATCCCATCTCTCCGCCGCAATCCCGCCTATGGGCAAATGGATCAAGAATGACAAACAAGCCGCTGGCGCAGCCTCGTTGCATTGTTATTGCCGGTCCAAATGGAGCGGGGAAAACCACATTTGCCAAAGAGTATCTGCCTCGGGAAGGCGGGATATTAACTTTTATCAACGCTGACCTGATCGCAGGGGGCATATCGCCTTTGCAGCCGGAATCGGCTGCAATTGCCGCCGGGCGGCTATATCTAGGCGAGCTGGATCGCCTAGCCCAATCCAGAGCTGATTTCGCCTTTGAAACTACCCTGAGTGGTCTTGGCTATGTGCGGATGATAGAACGATGGAAGGGATCAGGCTACCACATCGGGATTGTGTATCTTCGCCTATTCTCTTCCCGCCTTGCTTTACGGCGGATTGCCGCGCGCGTAAGGCACGGCGGCCACGCTGTTCCGCGTGAGGATGTTTTGCGCCGCTTTACCCGCAGTTGGGAGAATTTTACAGCTATCTATCGCCCACTTGCCGATGTATGGGCGGTTTACGATAATTCAGGAGCAACGCCTGTCCTATTGGAGCAGGGACCATGAAAGAAAATCCCATTTCCTTAAAGAAAACTTCTTCCCCCAACTTTTCTCGGGAGAAACCTAGAAAGGCCATAAAAGAAGACGATTTTGTGGCCGGAATCGAACGCGCATTGCGCCGTGCGGCGCGAGCCGCCCGGAAAACGGCACGCATGCATGGAACGCCTGTATATGTTGTAAAAAATGGCAAAATTGTGGCCGAGAAGCCGTGAATCCGGAGAAGCACCGGTAAGAGATTCGGCGTCGGGGGCGATGCCTCAGGGTTTAAGCGTGCGGTCCACGCGGCGCGAGAGGACGCCTGCGGGCGAAACGGTCATCTCCGCGCCAAGATCGGTCGTGTAAACAAAACCAATGTGACCGGGAAACACATCGGTCCGGAATCGCAACGCCGTCTGGCCCCGGGGCGGAATGCGGTAGATGAACGCGAATTCGCGCCCGTCCGCGAAAATGCGCACGCCCAGCATTTCATAATCGGATGGATTGACGATTTCGAGCGTATTCATGCACGTCGAATCACGCGACTTGAAACTGAGTTCGCGCCAGACGACCGGGTCCAGATTGCCGCGCCAGCTCATATCCAGCGACACCCACTGCGGAATCTTCGGACGGGTCACGTTGGCTGCGTCAATTTTAGTGGGCGGACGCCACGGTCCGCCTGCCTGGAGCGTCTCGGGCTGGACGGCGGCAGACGAGGTATTCATCGCCGAAGACAAGCGAAATTGCGGCGAGGCGGGGTGTTCGACTCCCAGCGCGGCAAGGCGGCGGGCGCTGGCTTCATGGAGCCGCGCGGCCTGGATTCGGTCGAAGCGCCAGGGATCCGCCAAGCGCCGAAGTTCATCGAGTTCGGCCACCTCGCGCGCCCGGTTCTTTTCCAGATGCGCCACATCGGCGAGCAGGAAGTGCGCCATCATATCCTCGGGAAATTCATCGAGGAGTTGTTCGAGAAGACGGCGGGCTTCGGCAGGGTCGTCGCGCTTCATGGCGATCGACGCCAGATAATAAAAATGGTCCGGTTTGGCGCGGTCGCTTGAGGCCAGTTTGAGGAAGAGTTCGCGCGCCGTGTCATAGTCGCCCTGGGCATAATAAATGCGGGCGGATTCATAGAGGGCGAGTTGATTTTCCGGATGAGTGGCTAGGATTTGGCCGGTGCGCGCGCGCGCATCCTCGAAGCGCCCGCGCAAAAGGTCGTGCCGCGCGAGCGCCAGGAGCGACGGCTCATATTGACGATCCAGCGCAAGCGACTGGCGATAGCAGGCGTCGGCGAGATTCCAGAGGTTTTTATAGACTTCGGCCACCGTGCCCAGGGCGAAGAAAAACGCGGCGCTGGGCGGTTCGGTGCGCGTGGCCTCGCGCAGAAGTTGAAAGGCCAGGCCGGAATTCCCCAATTTGGCCTCGATGATGGCGCGATACGTGCTTGGCAGCGCCGCGGGCAAATCCTCGCGCGAAAGGGCTTCGCCAACGAGCGACGCCTCGGCGTAAATGGCGTGATTGAGCAGGAACTTCAGCAGCGCCTGGCGTCCGCCGTCCGGGTTTTCCTCCTGCGCCTTGAGGAGATGATTGTAGATGGCGTAAACAGCCATGTCATAGTCGAGAACATTATACGGGATTTTGCGGCTGAGTTCGATATGCGCCATGGCCTCGGGATAGCGGCCTTGTTCGCAGAGTTGCGCCAGGCGCGCGCGATACGCCAGGCGGTAACCCGCCACCAGACGCTTGATCCGGTCTGGATGGGTCTTGCGCAGAGCGTCGAGCGGCGCAAAGGCGTCGGCGAATTGCCGCTTGCCCAGGCGCAGGATGATCGGGTCTTCAAGCGCTTCGGGATAATCGAGGGATTTCGCGCCAGGGTGGTCGTAAAAATCGAGCAGTTCCTGTTCGCGGTGGGTGTGCAGAAGATAAGCGCGCCAGCGGCGGAAATGTTCCTCGCTCGGGTTGAGATTGTATTGAAGTTTGAGGAGCGCCGCCACGCGGACTTCGTCCACTCGATCCGCCGCTTCGACAAGCAGCGCCTCGATCAGCGCGAGAACGTCTTTCACCGGGACATCTTTGCGCACGCGTTCCGCCGCCACTGCCCGCGCGGAAATTCCGGCGCTTTCTCCAAGCGCGCGCAGGCGTTCCTTCCAGGAAGCGCCTTTGGAGGGCGGGCAATTGAAGACGCGCTCCCATCCTTCGAGTTGCGACGAAATGGCTTTGGTGACGCGTTCGAGCTGGCGATCGGCCCCGACGGGACCGGGCAGACGCTCCTCGTTGGCCCAAAGGAAAGCTTCATAATACAGGCCGCGTTTGAGCATCGCGCTGGTCTGGCTTTCTACCTTCTGATCCGAAGCGGGAATGTTCTCGCGCTTGTAGTCGTAGTAGGCTTCCAATTCCGTTCCGCCGGAGGCAAAGGCCCAGCGATTCGAGTCGGACGGCGCGTTTTGAGCGAATGCATAAAGCGCCGCGCCCGAGATACAAACACACAGAAACACTATAGATTTAGCGAATTGGGTTTTAGCGAACATGGAGGGCCTCCCCCTGCGGCGTGGCGGCGGCGGCAATGGAGTCGGCCAGGGTGGGCAGCAACGGATTGTCCAGGCTGGCGCGCCGCGCTTGCTCATAGCACTGGCGCGCGAGGAAGAGGTTTTGATCGCGATAGGCGTTGGCCAATTCCGGGTGAATAAACTGTTCGGAAAGGCCCGGAATGCGTTTTTCGCTCGCTTCGGCGGCGAAGAAGGTTGTCATGCCAGCATAATAGTATGAGCGATACAGGGAGATGGTCGGCCCGCCAACCGTATCGGCCATGTAGGGCGCGGAGGGCGCCTGAGGAGCCACAGGATCATCATAAGGCGAGGAAGGAAGATGAGGAGCGGACGTGGGCGGAGGGGCATACAGGCCAGAGGCCGAAGCGGAGGAAGGCAGAGGCGTGGCCCCGGGCGCGACGGAGCCGGCCAGGATGCGCAGCCAGTCCTCGCGGCGCAGGGCTTCCATCACAAGTTGGTCGATGGCCGAGTTATCCACCTGCATTCGTTCGAGAAATACATGCAGGTTGGAATCGGGCGAGGTTTCAAGCCAGTGGGCCATCCCGAGCGCCTCATAGTAGCCGCGATAAAACAGAAACAATTCCACAGGCGAAATCCGCGTGACTTTGCGCAAGCGGTCGATGAGCGGATTGATCTGGGCGAACGGAGCGGGGCTGAGAGCGGTCTGAAAACCCGCCAGGTCCAGTTCGCTCAACGCCGCCACATAGAGTTGGGCGGCGAGCGGCGCCCACTGTCCAACCTCCAGAATCGTAACCGGCCCTTCCACTGCCGTGGAGGCGGCCAGAGGCGGTTTGCCGGGGATAATGAAACAATAATCGCCCGGCGCGGCGCCGCGAAACTCGCCGCGCCCGCCCACCAGGTGGATTGTGTATGAAGTCAGCCCCTCGGGCAGCGCATCAAGGTGGTATGTGAGCGCAGGCCCCGGAGCAGGGGCCGCGTAGTCCGGCGCAACCACCGGGTCGCGGCTGGGCGGCTCGAACTGGATGCCAAATTTATTGAGCCATTCGCTTTCACCCAGCGAAAGGCCGTCGGAGCGGCGCGCGCGAATCAGGTGCGGAAACACCTGGGACGGTGTGCCTCGCAGCACCAGAACGTCGCCCGACTCGACCGGCGCTTCCAGCACAAGGACGGACGCAGGAGCCACCTCTTGCTTCGCCACCGGAGCGCCGGAGCCGGGAGATAATGCGGCGGGACGCGCGGAGCCATCGGCCGCGGCGGGGAGACTCAGCTGAGCCGCCAACGGCGCAGGCAGCCACGTAAAAAGTTGCCAGACGCAAATCAGAGCCGCCCCCAAGACTCTCTTAGGCGGCGGAATGCTTTGAGGACGCCAAACGGCGCGCCCTGGTTTCCACTCCGACATGCCACCCATACGAGCTCCTTTTGCCGGAAATCTGGCGAAACAAATCTCAACACGGGAAGTGTGGGGCGTCTTCCGCCGGATTGTCAATCGCCAGCGCTTCTACTCTGGTTTTTGTTGGAGGGAGCGGACGGCAGCCATAATGCTTCACAATTCTGCCGCGCCTTGAAATGGGACCTATGGGACGAATGGGACCTATGGGACATCCGCCTGTGAAAATACACAATGCCGCAGGGTCGGCTATGTGACCGCATTGGCCTGAAATGGCGTAATACCAATTTCCCGTAATTCTGTTTCCTGAATTTGCTCTGAAGGAGCAAAAGAAT
>CAYUNT010000157.1:0-10949 GCA_964446285.1 uncultured Candidatus Sumerlaeota bacterium
ACAGAATCGCCTGGCGCGGTTTTCGCTCTTCTCGCGAAAACCGTGACAGGCGATTAGGAACAGAATCAAAGGAAAATGGTATGAGTATTGATTTCAATGGGCACGCCAAAGGCTTCGCCTTTCCTTCACAACGATTATTTATCGAGCGTCTGGCTCCCGAAAACGGGCCGCCCGAGGGCGAGCGCGCCGTGCACCTCGGCGACGATGGCGGCCACCTGGAGGCGCGAGATTTTCGCACCGGCGCCGTGCGATTCGACACGATCGAGCGTCGCGAAGGCGAGGCGCACGGGCAGCGCGGTGAAGCCGATGAATCCGCGGGGCGCGCGGGCGCGTTCGAGGGCGTTGACGTAAATCACCGCGCGGTTCAGGTCGCTGCGGGCAAGTGCGAACACATCGGCGCGATCCACGCCCGCCGGCAAATACACACGCCCTTCGCGCGCATCGCCCGCGCAATCGCGCAAGATGTTCACGAGCTGCAAGCCCTCGCCAAAGGCGGCAGCGTGGGCGGTCAGGATGGCGCGTTCGGGCGCGAGTTGCGGCGCATCGAGCAGGAAGACCTCGCAGATCATTTCGCCGACGATGCCCGCCACCGTATAACAATAGCGGCGGAGGTCACCGAGATTGGAAAGTCGGAGATGCCCGTTCGCGTCGCCGTTGGCGATAAATCCGGCCATGCCGTCGGCGGTTCGCATCGTGTGGCGGACGACGGCCTCGCGCGAGTCGGCCGGGAGGGCGAGCGTTTCGGCGACAAGGTAAGGGAGTTCGCGCAGGAGTTCGAGATACCCCGCGTGGTCGCAAGGAGGCGACTGGCGCCATGCTTCGGCGAGCCGCGCGGCGGCTTCGAGGGCCTGGGATCGCGCGGCGGCGGCGAGGTTGAACGCCAGCAAGGGCCGCAAAAGACTCTGGAATTCCTCCAGGGCGCGAATGCGTTCGGCGCGCGGCCAGGTGGTGGAATCCTCGAGCGTATCCGCCACGCGAAAGAGCAAATAGGCGATTCCGATGGCGCGGCGCGTCGGCTCGGGCAATTCCGGAATCGACAACGCGAACGTGCGGCTGGTTTTTTCCAGGAGATCGTAGAGTTCAGGCATAGGAAAAGAGGTTTATGTCTCCCGAGGCATGGGCATTTTGCCGACTTCCTTTCAAACGCTCTGGCGGCTCGGAGGGCAATGTCAATCTTGTGGCACCCGAAAAACGAGGGCGAATTGCCTCATAATTAAAGCTACCCTGCAAATACGCATTCGCGCAAGGCGGAGGCGGCGCGAGAGGCGCACGATGGCCAGGTGTGGTCGCGCAAGGTCTTTTCACGTCCGGCCTCGCCCATCGCGCGGCGCAACGCCTCGTCGTCGAGCAGCCGCCCGAGCGCATCGGCCAAATCCGCGGCGCCGGAGGCGAGAAACCCATCGCGGCCTTCGCCGATCAGGCTCGCCACAGGGCCGCACCAGCGGTTCCCCACGACGGGCAACCGGCGCAGCCATGCCTCGGCAAAGACCATCCCGAATGATTCGGATTCGGACATCATCGCAAAGGCATCGGCGTTCGAGTAGGCTTCATGCAGCGCCTGATCGCCTAGCGCGCCGACATAGCGGACCCCCGGCGCGTCGATTGGGCGGCGGTCTTCGTCGGGGCCGGCCAGGACAAGCATCGCATTGGGGTGGCGTCCGACGGCGCGAAGCCGCTGCATGGCCTCGACGATCAGATCGTAGCGTTTGGCGGCGCTCTTTCGCGACACGCTCAGCACCACCGGCGTGCCGGGATCGAGTCCGAGCGAACGCCGCCACTCCTCGCGGCCCATTCGCGACGGCTCGCGCGCCCAGCGGTCATCGACGCCCGGCCCGGCCCATCGCGCCTCGACGCCAAACTTCGGCCACACAGATTCGGCCGCCCAGCGTGTGTTCGCCAGCACGACGCGCGCGCGCCGGAGCGCCTCCGCATAGTGATTCCAATAATAATAAGCATCGTCGAGATGCCAGAGCGCCATCGCCGCCATCGGAAGCGGGCAAAGGCGCGCGACCTTTGGGATCACGGCCCACGGGAGATTGGCCGCCAATACGCCGTCAAAGCGCGAAGGAAGCGAGGGATCGCGCAAGGCGTCCCAGAGCGCGGGCGAACGCGGCCCTCGCGCCCAGTCAAAGAGATTGTCCCAAAGGCCTCCGCGGGCGCGCGCGCGACTCGAATGGAACGAAAGCAGGCGTTCCCAACGCCTTCGCAGGAGGGCCTGATAATCGAGAAACAGCGGAACGGCGGCGGCGGCGGCGGATTCGGCGGTTTTGTCGGCCTCCGCAGCCTCGGCTATTTCGGCATTCCCCTGCTGGCGCGGATGAAAAGCCACGCGCGCGATCATCAGCCCGAGCGAACGATGATCGCCCCAGGGGCGGAAGGCGCGCCCGATGCGAAATTGCAGGCATTCGCCCCCCGGCGCGGCGGCATCGAGCGCAAACCGCACGGAAAACCATCCGGTGGCTTGGACGTCCCGTCCAAGATGTTTTTCTTGTTTTTCCGATAGAACTTTGGGCGCAAAGTTCTCGAAATTCTCTGCGCAATTTGCTCCCTCGGATTTAACAACGCGAACCAGTTCCAGCGTAGTCGCGCGCGGGGCCATGCCGGATATTTCCAGTTCGCCCGCAGGCGCGCCCGCCTTGCGAAGGAGCGAAAACTCCGGGTGCGTCCATCGCAAAACCGAGCCATCCGCCTGGAATTCCGGCCAATGCCATCCCGGACCAGGCAGCAGAGTTGGCAAATCCGATTCGGCGTCGTTGGCGGATGCAGTGCCTGATTCCGCATTTGCATGGTTATCCGATGCCGCGCCAAAAGGCAGAAACACGCGCGGATTGATAGACTTCTCCTCAAATTCCCAGCGCCATTGGATGGCCTTCGCGGCAAGAGCCACCGCTTCGCGCGGCCATGGGGAAAGCGGGAAACGGCGGATTTTCAAGCCATCGCCTGTGATTTCGTCCCCCGCCGGGTAGCCTTCCTCCAACATCGCGCCCCAATGCGCCACGGGCGAAATCCCGCGCGCCGTCGTCGTCCAGACCTCGCAGTCGATTCCTTCCTGCGCGCGCAACCGCGAGACGAGTTCCCACAAATGCCTTTCCGCGCCGCCCGGAAAATCTCCGGCGAAACGGTAAGTGACAACAAGCAATCGTTCACGGCGCGGGGGCATGGTCATGCGAAATCGTTCCAACTCCAGGAAATCCGAAGGAAGGCGAAAGAAGCGAGCCTTATCGCAGCCGGTGTTCGAGCGCCCACCGATACACCTCCTCCATTTTCGGTGCGCATCTGGCCCAGTCGTCCTTTTCGGCGATGAGAGCCGCGTTGCGCTCGGCGAACCGTTGCCGCAATTGCGGATCGCGTGCTACGCGCAGCAAAGCCGCTGCCAGCGCCTCTGAATCGCCGGGGCGCGCCACAAGAAGGGCGTTTTCGCCATCGCGCAGGCGTTCACGATACGCGGGCAAATCCGCCGCCACAGGTGCGCATCCACACGCCATGCCTTCGAGCAAACTGAGCGAAAGCAGATCGGTCCGCGGGACGTTCACAAACGCCACGGCGAGATTGAGCGCGGCGGCCATGTCGCGCGGCCCAAGGTATTCGCCGACCCACCGCACCTGGCGCGCCACGCCCGCCTCCTCGAAACGCCGCCGCAGACGCTCCTCCAGCGCCGGATCGCCGCGTCCGCGCAAAAACACAAACACCGCCTTGGGTTCCTGCGCCGCCACGCGCAGGGCCGCCTCCGCTACTTCCGGCACGCCCCAGTGTTCGCGAATCTGCCGGTTGCTCAGAAACACCACGGCATCAGGCGCAATCTGCCATCGCTCGCGCAGCGCCTCGCGTTCCTTTTCATAGCCGCGATGGAAAATCTCGCGATCAACGCCCCACGAAAACGGCCGCACGCGCTCGGGGTCCGCGCCGAATTCCTTTACGGCCACCTCGGCCAGATTGGGCATATTGGTCGTGATTGCCTCGACGTTTCGCAGCGCGTGCGTGACAAGCCATCTCGCCACGCGCGACTGTTTGGGGTCGTGCAGAATATCGACGCCCCACGGCGTAAGCACGCGCGCGAACCCGCCGCAGCGCGCCGTGGCGTATCCGTAACTCAGCGCCTCCATGCCATGGACGACGTCCGGGCGAAAACGGCGTGCGGCGGCGCGGAATGTGCGGGCGCGGAAAAAATACCAGCCGTGGCGGATGCGCAGAATCTTGAAGCACAGCACCGCTTCCGCAAGATTTGGCAGCGGATGCTCGACCGGACACGGCGGGAGTTCGAGGAATCCGTGCGGTCCGGGCCTATCACAGAGGCACAACAACTCATGCCCGCGCCCCGCCAGAAAACGAGTCCAGCGCAAGACGTGCGGATTATCGGCGGTGGCGAAAAGGCAGATACGCAAAGGAGTTTGACAGAGCGGAAGGAAACAGGCACGCGCCCAAAGACAGACAAGGCGCGGGCTGCATAGATTGGAACTGCAAAACGGCGCTGACGGAAAATGTCACCCGAGCCAACGCCGAACAGCGCAGTATTCCGACTCTTGCGCTCCGCCGCAACAGGCTATTGCATCTTGGAACTGCGCCGGGCGCATCTTGCGTTCGCTGAAGGGCGGATGGCGCATCTCCCGGATTCGGGTGTTGTGTCCGATTATGAGCCTATCCTAAAACTTCTGGTGGCTTGGGCATCTTGCCCAAGATTCCCAGTGGCTTGGACGTCCCGTCCAAGATTCTTTGGTGGGTTTTGGTGGGTTTTCGGATAGGCTCTTGTCACTGCGGCGTTATTCGATTAGGCGCGGGTCGGTGGCGTCGCGAAGGCCTTCGCCGACCAGGTTGAAGCAGGTGACGGTCAAAAAAAGCGCAATCCCAGGGAACAACACCATCCACCACAATTCGTGGATGCGGTCGTTTCCGATTTTCAGCAGTCCGCCCCACGAAGCCTGATCCGGCGGAACGCCAAATCCTAAAAAGGAAAGAGTGGATTCGGCAAGAATCGAGTGAGCGATGCCAAACGACGCCGAAACGAGCACCGGCCCCAGGGCGTTGGGCAAAATATGGCGGAAAATGATGCGCACGGGTCCGCCGCCAAGCGCTCGCACGGCCATTACGAAATCCTGATGCACCAGGCGCAAAAACTCGCCGCGTTCGAGCCGCGCCACGCCCGTCCAGCTAATCAGCCCGAGCGCCGCCATGATCGTGTAGATATTCGGGCGCATATAGGCCATCAGGATCAGCAACAAAAACAGCGCGGGAAAACAGATGACGATTTCGATCATGCGCGACAGGCACATATCTACCCATCCGCGGAAGTATCCGGCGACGGCGCCCACCACGATGCCGATGGCGAGATAAATCCCAACGGCGACGATGCCGATCAGCATCGAGATGCGCGTCCCGTAGATCATGCGCGCCAGCACGTCGCGTCCGTTCGGGTCGGCCCCAAGCCAGTGCGGACGCGCACCCGCCGCGGAGCGTTCGGAGGGTGCGAGCGTCGAAGCAGCGGGGCGTTTTGATGCGGCAGGCGTCCAGGCGGGCGGCTGATTGGCGTCGTCGAGGACGTTTTCGTTTTCGCCAAAAGGCACGGGCGCAAACACAGCGCGCGCGGGCTGTTTTTTCGCAAGTGTGGCCGAAAGGATGGCTCGGTAATCGCGCGCATCGGCAATGGGCGGAAACGCCACGCGCCAAGCCACGGCGGCCAGCAGCGGTGGCAACACCATCGCGGCGGCGGCGGCGCGCACCGAACAGCGTTTCCAAATGCACCGTATGCCCAACAAAGCCGCTGCAAACCAAAGCCCGAGGAAGAATACCTCGAGCGCATGAAGCGAACGCAGCGCGGGCCAGATTGTGCGGGGCAGGAGATGAACACGCTCCGGGTCCGCGACGGACTCGATTTCGGATTGCCATTCGGTCCAAGGCGCAAGTTTCGGCGCGCCTGCCGGCGAATTCCCGCCGCGCCGTTCGATCCGGCGCGCCTGCTCGCGCACGGCCCGCTGGATTGCCTCGATGCGCGATCGCTCCGCCGCGCCCAGCGATGCGGCCAGTTCTCCCAGCCGCGCCCTGAGCAACGTCTCCTGATCGCGCAGCTCCGCCAGCGATTTGTCCGCTTGCGCCTTTTCGGCTTTGGCAGACTCGGTTAAAGGCAGATCCATACGCGAGCGCACTGCCAAATACTCGTTTTCCAGCCGTCCGCACCGCCCAAACAAATCCTGCGCCGAGTAGTAGGCGTTTTCGAATTCCTCATCGAACACCGCGCGGATATAGTAGGGCCGGTTGGTTGCGATCAGCGGGCACCACACTGCGACAGACGCCAGCGCCGCGATAACTACCAGCCCTGCGACGGCGAGACGATTGCGCAGAAATTGGCGGCTGGCAATCCGCGCAAAAGAACGCACCTCCCCGCTCGCTGCATTGGCCGGGCCGGCGGTGGAGGAGGCAGAGTTCGGCATGAAATTCAGGACATGAACACGGATTTATTTCCGGAAAAAAGCCCACCAGGGCTTCTTGAGTTCCGGCGTGGACTCGGCCAATTGGCGAACTTCGTGCAACAGGCGGGGCGCCAAAGCGCCAAAATCGCCCCCGAGCGACCGGCTGACTGGCCAGCCGATAATCAGCCGCACCAAGCCCTCCTCGATCCCCGGATTGCCCGGCAAGTTCCGGATCGCTTTGCGAATATGGTGGATGTCCTGCTTTGGATCGCCCGTGGGAACAAAGTCGCAGGCATCCTTCAAACCCCGCCGTGCCATTTCGAGGGCCTTCGAGCGTCCCGCACTGAAGTGATAAACAAGGTTTTCCGCCATAGCGACCTTTTCCATGAAAAACCGGCGCCGATCCGTCGAGTCGGGCGCGCCCCGCCCCGCCTTGAGAGGCGGACTCATCAGGCGGAGTTGTCCGCGGCTGCCTTGGGCCGTTAAAGTCCGCTCCAGCAACTCCAGGGGCGCCAGAACAGCACTCAGCGAGGGATCCCCCCGCAGCGTTCGCGAGGCTTCTTCCAGCCGGACCAGGGCTGTTTCCATTGGAATCACCATAGGATCGCGATCCGCCGCCGCTCCGCCGCGTTCCTTGACGGACTCGCCTGGTTCCCAGACGTTGCGCGACCCAAATAAAAACAGCCACCCAAAAGGATATGTGATCGAGGCCGACTCCAAAAGCGCACGCGCCTCGCCCGACGTGGTATCGGTAAATCCCATCGTTTGCGGGAAGTAAATCAGCCGATGCGTATTGTGCTCTCCGGAAGCCATTCTTTGTCCCTGGTCCATGCAGCCCTAATGAGAATGTATCCGTCCCTGCGCACAGCCAAGCCTTGTATGGCGCGCGATGCGCCAGAGGCTTTTCCAGATTGCCGCTTTGCCGCTGCTCTTGTCCGTCACACCGCCCCAATGGCGCGTGCGCATTCAAACCAATATGGTCCGCCTCTCCGCCTATTGGCAACCCGGGATTTTAGCGAGTCGTTCGAGCGGCATAAGCAAATACGCCGCGGAACGGCGAGAACGCTTTGCAGGAGCACCCCGGGAGCGCGAGGTTTCATTTCAGCGTCCAGACGACGCCTGTTTCGCCCGGCCCTGCGACGCGGATAAATTCCATTGCGTCGGCGCGGATGGGCCGCCCCTCTTGCGTGCAGAGCGAATCATCAAGCGTCACCTGAATCGGGGTTCCGGCAGTCGAGAGGAACCGCCCCAGATACACCCATTCGTTCAGATTCCGCGATTGATCCACAACGCGCGTGGCGCTTCCGCCCGCATATTGTATGGTGTAGCGCGCTTGGGTGGCGTTGGAAGAATCGCCGCTCCAAATCGCGAGCACATCGAAAAATCCGCCTCCCGTTAGCATCGGCGAATAGACCGCCCGATCATTGCGCGTAGCGGCGGGATCGCCAATCACGAGCGAAAATTGGTTGTGCAGCAGTTTGGAATAGGCATCCGCGGCCGACTCGGTCCACGCGCCTTGGCGTTCGAGTCTCGCTCCCGTGGGGATGGCGTCCGGCTCGACGATTTGCGCGATGCAACGCGAAAGCGGCCAGATTTCGACGCCCATCGCGGCCAGTTCGGGCGCCATGTCAGCAAGCGCGTCCGCCGTGCCTGCGCGCACGTGTCCAATCGCGAAATGCGGAACGTTGGGCGCATACAGGGCACGCAGGGCCAGATTGCGAATCAACTCCATCGAAGACGCCTTGTCCGAGCCGTCGATAAAGAGGTCGCGCTCTGCCGTCAGCAGGCCCATTTGCTTGGCAAGATCATATCCAACTGTGGTGGTGATCGTTCGGCTGTCGTAAAAGAACATGCCGCGGCTTTGCAGTTCCTCGAAGCAGACGCGCATCTTGTCCGATTGCTGCGTTATCAGCGAACCCATGTGGTTGTTCATGCCAACAACATGGGGCAGCGCATCCAGGTTGGTGGCCATGACCGCGCGGACCTGGTCCAGCGTCATAGCGTCTGTGATGCCGCCCGCGCCGGGGTTGGCGACTGTGATGGCGGCCATTGGCTCGTGCAGGATGACTTCGCTGCCAAACTGCGCCACCTGATTGGCCGTCGCGACCGTGTAGGACTGCAGCGGCATGACCGCGAACGTCATGCGAAAGGGCAGGCGAAGCATCTTGTAGATGGGATTCGACGAGCCTGACGGATTTACCTGCCCGCAGTCGTCGATGCAGACGCCAATGTGCGGCCGCACAGGAAACGGCGGCGGCGCAGGCAGCGAATCGAGCAGCGTGAAGCGCAGCGCATCGACGCTGAGCATCGTTCCCGCGCCCGACCACTGATCTGTAATGTTCACAACGCACGTCCGCCCCAGCGCATACTCGCCAAGCGAATACCATCCGGCGGGGCGCTGGTTCGTGTTGAGCGTGACGTTGGAAATCCCGCCGGAATGCACGATTTCATACCTCGCGTCCGCCGCGAAATCGCCCGTAGTCACCCAAGTCTCGATGCTATAGCGGCCGGCGGGCAATCCCTCGGCGATCCAGCGCCCTTTCCCCGCGCCGGTTCCGGGACCGTTAATCGTGTAATAGTAAGAGGCAACATACGATCCGTCTTTGGCCAGGGTCCAGTTGCCGCCAAGGAATTCAAAACAGGTGTCCTCGACATCGAAAACCACCTGATAGCCCGTGGCTTGGAGGCGGGCGGGGCGCGACACGTGTTCTTCCCACAAGACCGCGCCCTGGCTTTCGGCGGAGGCCTCCCCTGGCGGCTGCGCCGTCCAGCCACTTCCCGGCGCGGCGCAAAAAAACATCGCCAAGGCTCCCAATAGAATTCCCAACGATGTCTTTGGAATTCCGTTGTTTTTGTTCATCCTGTTAATCCTGTCTATTTTTCTCGGAATCGGCGCTGGATTTCGCGGCGGCGGCGGAGGAAGTGGCGGCGGCGAGGATCAATTCCGCCAAATCGCCCGCGGCGACGCGGTAAATCGGCTCGGAGCCATTCTCGGGAACTTCGCGCTGGATGATCTCGGCGATGGACTCGACGCGAATCGGCGCGCCGCGCAGTCCGGACTCGAGCCGGGCGATTTCCGCGCAGCGGCTGAAATAATCGCCAGTGACGAGAATGCTGTCGATGCGTCCTCCGGCGCAATCGGCATAAACACGCAGCCATCCGCCGGGTGTTTTTCGCTCGGCGCTGCCCGTCCAGCGGCGCATCACACGCGACGAGTAAATCCACGACTCATTCTCATACCGTTCGCGCCGCAGCCGGTCGTGCAGGGCCAGTTCTGGCGGCTCCCAGGCGCCCGGCTCGATGGCGCATCCCATGCGGGCCGCGAGCGAACGCGCGATAGCCTGGCTCAGCCCTTCGAAATCCGCCCTGGGGGCGAACTCGCGCACCGTGGCCAGACGGCGCGCAAAGCAACTTTGCCCGCGATCATCGAGATGCCGCGTGGCCAGATTCAGAATATCGACCATTGCCTCGACATCGAATTCGATCAACAAGCTGGCGTGAAAAAACACCGCGCCGTCAATGTCCTGCGAAATCGCCAGCCCCGCGATCTTGCGTCCATCTGCCTGGAGGTCGTTTTTCCCCGCCAAGGCGGCCGGAACACCAAATTCCGCAAGCGCCCCAGCCATCACCGAGGCGAAAAACCGGAAATGCTCGCGCACGCTGCCGATAAACCGTCCGCGCTCATCCGGCAGCGCCAGCGCCACGGCGACCTGATCCGGCCCCATCATCACAGCGCCGCCTCCCGAATGCCGGCGGTTCCATTCCATGCCGCGCCGGCGGCAGGCGTCCATATTTACCGCGTCCGGAAGGTTCTGGTAGCGCCCGACGATCACGCAGGGGCGGTAGCGGTATAAATGCAGTGTGGGCGCGCAGGTTTTCTCGGCGACGCACGCCGCCAGCGCCTCATCCCGGCTCAGCCCCTCGGCGCTCGTCAAGATCGAGTGGTCAAGAATCAAGCGCACAGCGGGGCAATCCATGGCAGGTTTGGAAGAGAAAAGACCGCATTATTCCGAAAACGCCAGATAAGGTATGAAAATCAGGTTCGCGATAGGAATGAACATCAGAATGACCAGCCAGGGGCTTTTTCCCCGCGCGGAGCATATCTTCGCCCACATCATGATCCCAACGATGAAGTTCAGGCAGGGAATCAGGAAGCCGATAATCCAAAGGATGCTCATTCCGGCCACTTCCAGCAGCGGAATAATCTGTGCGATAGGAATCCAGATGAGAATACCCGGCTCATGCCCGGTCTTTTCGCAGATCATCTTCAGGCAGTAGCAATAGAACACATACAGTCCCAGCCCCGCCAGCAGCATGACCATTATCATCACAAATCCCACGGCAGCGGACGCTTGGTTGTCCATTGGCATTCTCCTTGTAATCTCTTGCCGGCTTGCGCGCGATCCGGCATCGGATTGTATGCGCCAGCCTCCTCACGCAAGGCAATCCAAGAACTCCAGGGGTATAACCAAAGGGTGCATCTCACGAATTCGTGAGGTCCCGTTGACTATAAATAAAAGCTACCGGGAAGAGAGTTGGGCCGGGGGG
>CAYUNT010000158.1:0-10889 GCA_964446285.1 uncultured Candidatus Sumerlaeota bacterium
TACTCTGCGTATGCGGCGCCTGGCGCGGCGGCACCCTCCTCCCCAGTCCCCGCCGCCGCCACGACAGCTTCGAGGCTCGCCTCGACGCCTGTTCCGGCGGATTCCTTTCCCGCCGCCGCCTCCCGTCCGCCTTCGGAACCGCCCAAGCGGCCCTCCTCCGAGCCGCCGCGGCCCTCCGCGCCCAAGTCGCCCCCCGAAAGACCGCCCACCGCGCCTCCGGCTCAGGCGGTTCCTCCCGCTCCCCCAGGCGGGTCGTGGGCCGCGGGCGACCCGCGCGATACGCAGGAAATCCAGATTAAATGGAAAATCTTCTGATTCTCCCTCACGCGAGGTGACACGACATGCCTGAAAAAACCGCCATCTCCACCGATCTGGCTCCCGCTCCATTTGGCGCGTATTCCCAGGCCATCAAGATGGAAAATACCATCTACATTTCCGCCCAATACCCGATCGATGTGAAGACGGGCAGACTCGTTGGCGCCGATCCCTCCGAGCAATGCGCCCAGGTGTTCCAAAACCTGACGCAGATTCTTCAATTCGCCGGGGCGCAACTTTCAAACATCCTGACGATGAATATATATATCGTCGATTTCAACGACCTGCGCGCCCTGGAAGCCGTGTCGCAAAAGCATTTCTTTTTCCTGCCGCCCGCGCGCACGCTGATTCCCGTTCCCTGGCTCCCTTACGGCGCGCGCTTTGCCGCCGACGCCATCGCGCAGATTGTTCCGGTCAAAACAGAAGGCGCCGGAAAACTGTTCTGATGCCTGTTCGCCGGCCTTTTCTCCCGCGGCGCGGGAGAGTTCTGCCCGGGATTCTCCCAATTGCGGACAGGCCCATGCCGTCAAATCCTTGCCTCTTTATAGAATTGCGGCCTCGATGCGAGTTTTCATCGCTGCTCTCTTGATCGGTTTCTGGGGGATGGCGAGCGCATTCGTTCACATCCGCCAGGAAGCGCTCATTCCAATGAGCGACGGCAAATTCCTCGCCGCGGACGTGTATCTGCCCGCCGCCGAGGGCGCATGGCCGGTGATTTTGTATCAAACTCCCTATAACAAAAATTGGTATATTGCCAAATTTCTGACCGACACGGACGACGATCCGCTCCTGAAAAATCCCAACTATGCCTTCGTGATGATGGACTGGCGCGGTTATTTTGGATCGAGCGGCGCGGCGGTGAGCAACCCGGATTACGGCCAGGACGGCTATGACGCCATCGAGTGGATTGCGGCGCAGCCCTGGAGTACGGGCGCCGTGGGAACCTGCGGTCCGTCGGCCCTTGGCTATGTTCAATTCCTGACGGCCCAGAAGCAGCCGCCTCATCTTCGCTGCTGCGTTCCGATGGTGGCGCATATTGGCTCGGACTATGAACAGTTTTTTGGCGGCGGCGAGCTGTATCGCAATTACTACACCTTCATGCAGACCAAGTTTGATCTGGACCCGGCCTTTCTCTCGCATCCCATCAAGGATTCCTTCTGGGTCTGGATCAGCGCCGCCGCACAGGTTGCGGCCTCGCAGGTGAACGTTCCCATGCTCCACATCTCGGGCTGGTATGACCACGACGTGACGCTTTCGCTCCAGACGATGGATGCAATCGGGGCGGTGGGCGGCTCGGGCGCGCGCGGACGCCAGAAAATGCTCATCGGACCCTGGTGTCATTCGCACTTAGGCGAGAGGGTTCAGGGCCAGCTCGAATACCCCTCGGCGGAATGGGTTCCCGGCGCCGCCGCCGTCGAGTTTTTCGATTTTTATCTGCGCGGAATTCAAAACGGCTATGAATCCCGTCCGCTCTACCGCCTCTTCCAAATCAATGAAGACGTCTGGGAAACCTCCGGCGTCTGGCCGCCGTCCGGGGGGAAAACCCTTCGTTATTATCTGACGCCGGACCGCGCGCTCAGCCGCGCCGCCCCCGCCTCGCCCGATGCCGCGCTGGAATACACGAGCGATCCAAACAATCCTGTTCCGACGCTGTGTGGCGCAATCCTCACTCAGGACGGCGCAGTGCAAGGTCCGGGCGATCTCAGCCCCATCGAATCGCGGGCGGATCTTCTGACATTCAGCACGCCGCCGCTCGATAGTCCGATGCGCATTCGCGGCCAGGCCGCAGCGCGCCTCTGGATCACCTGCGATGCCGTGGATACCGATTTGGCCGTTCGCATGACACAGGTCACGCCCGCCGGACAATCGTTTCTGCTGGTCGATTCCATTCAGCGCGCCTCGATTCCGCCGCCATTCACCGCTCGACGATGGCTCCAGCCCGGCGCGCCCACGGCAATCGAAGTCACGCTCCCGCCTGTGGCCGTTACGATCCCCCAAGGCCACCGGCTGCGCATCAACGTGGCCGGCTCGAATTGGGACCGATTCGACAAAAATCCGCAGGACGGCTCGATGTATTCGGACTCGGAAGGGGTTGTTCTGACACCTGCGCGGGTGCGGATTTTGTTGAATTCCCAATACCCGTCCACTTTCGAGGTTCCGCTGATCGGCGGCGCGGGGTCCTGGGTTCTTTATTGACAGCCGCGCGCGCATTCTGCCCGTGATTGTTGCTCGAAGGCGCCGCGGCGAGAGCGCGGAGGCTTTGGGCGGCCCGGACGCCATGCTTGTGATTTATTCAGCCAGGAAAATGGGGGCGCGCCACATCGCATGACATCGCGAATCGCGGTTTTGATGCCGTCGTTGCGCGGCGGCGGGGCGGAGCGGGCCATGCTGCATCTGGCCGGCGGATTTGCCCGGCGCAACAAGGCGGTGGACCTCGTGCTTGTCCGCGCGGAGGGCCAGTATCTCGACCGCGTGCCGCGCGAGGTGCGCATTGTGGATTTGCGCGCGCGGCGGACGATCGCGGCTATTGCGCCGCTGATCCGATACCTGCGGAGCGTCCGGCCTCAGGCGCTTGTTTCCGCCATGGACCATGTGAATCTGGTGGCGCTGTGGGCGCGGTCGCTTGCGGGCGTGGATGCGCGCGTGGCGGTCGTGATTCAAAATACGCTGTCGATGACCAAGCGCCACACACCGCTGCGGCGTGAACGGATTCTTCCGGCGCTGGCGCGGCGCTATTATCCCAAGGCCGATGAAATTGTGGCGGTGAGCCAGGGCGTCGCGGAGGATTTCGCGGAGGCGGCGCATCTGCCTCGCGAACGCATTCGCGTGATTTTCAATCCGATGGTGACGCCCGAAATGCTGGCGCGCGGCCGCGAGGAGCCGGAGCATCCGTGGCTCCGGGGCGCTAACGCGGAAAAGGACAGCGCGGGCAAACCCGGCGCAGCGCCGCCGGTGGTGATTGGGGTGGGGCGGCTGACGCCGCAAAAGGATTTTGGGCTATTGATTCGCGCATTTGCCAGCGTCCGCCAGCGCCGCCCGGCCCGCTTGCTCATCTTTGGCGAAGGCGAAGAACGCCCGAGGCTTGAGGCGCTCATCCGCAAACTGGGCATTGAGGCCGATGCGCAATTGCCTGGATTCGCCTCGAACCCATTCGCCTGCATGGCGCGCTGCGGGGTGTTTGTGCTGTCCTCCGGATGGGAGGGCCTGCCTGGAGTGCTCATCGAGGCGCTGGCGCAAGGATGCCCCCTGGTCAGCACGGATTGCCCGAGCGGCCCGCGCGAAATTCTCGACGGCGGGCGTTACGGCGCGCTGGTTCCGACGGGCGACGCCGCGGCGCTGGCCGATGCGATTGCGCGCACGCTCGATGCCCCGCCCGACCCCGAGCCGCGCCGCCAGCGGGCCGCGTTGTTTCATGTCGATACGATTGTCGATCAATACTGCGCGATTCTCGAAGGCGCAGGCGCCGCCGCGTCAGCCGCCGCAGGTGAGGCAACCGCCGCCGCGCCGCGCCGCAACGTATAGGAGAAAAGGAGATTTCACCATGAAAGCGTGGATGCGGATGTGGATGCGGCTGGCCGGAATGGCGCTTCTCGCCGTGGCGCTCGGGGCGTGCAACGTCGTCACGACGCCCCAGCCCTTTGGCGACGGCATGGTGCAACTCGAACCGGCCGACTGGGAAGGCACATGGGTAGCGTCGGACAGTGCAGACACCCATGTCGTGACTGTGAAAGTGCAAAATGCCGCCGCGGGCATTCTGGTCGGCGCGCGTGTGGAATTCAAAGACAACCCCACCACCGCCGCCGTGGCTGCCGTGCAGTTTCATGTTCGCGAGGTGGCCGGGCGGTTGTTCATCAGCATGCCCGCCGACCCCGAAGACCCGAGCAAGGGTTATCTCTGGGGGATGCTCAAGACATCGAAGGACCAAGCGATCTTATGGGTGCCCAGTCCCAAGGCATTTGCCCGTTATGTGAAAGAGGGACGCTTGCCTGGCAATGTGGACGGCGACAACGCCCACCTGACTGCGCTGTCTCCCGAACAACAGCAACTCATTGCGGAAAAAGACGCCAAGGAACTGTTCGATTGGAGCGATCCATTAGTTTTCCGCCGCGTTGCGCCCCTGAAAAATTGAGGCTTTTTCGCGTTTTTCGCGGTTAAGAAATCTTCACGTCACTTCATTTCACTTCCCGCAACATCAAATCGGGTTTATTGGTGGTGAGGCTTTCCGCGCCCAGGCGTCGCATTTGGCGCGCCACATCGACGTCGTCCACAGTCCAGACGTAAAGATGCAGCCCCGCCTCGCGGACGGCGTCGGCGAAATGTTGCGTCACGCCGCCGGAATTCACATCCAGTCCATCGAGGCCGTTCGCCTTGGCCAGGTCGATCCATCCGAGGTCATGCGAGAGTTTCGCGCCCGTGGCTTCGTCTTTGCGCGTCGAACGCAGCCACATCACGGGGCGGTCTGGCATGAGTTTTTTCGCCGCGCTCATGGTCGCGAGGTCGAATCCGATAATCACAATCTGCGAGCGTTTTCCGCTGCGGGTCAGGCATTCATCGAGGAACGGAAGCACCTCGGGGCCGCATTTTACCTCGACATACAGGATTTTTCCGGGGGGTAGAATGGCCAGAAGATCATCGAGCAGCGGGAGCGGTTCGCTGCGGAATTTCGGGTCTTTCCACGAGCCGGCGTCGAGCGCGCGCAGACGGTCGTAGGTGGTGTCTTTGGCCTCGACGTCCACGCCGGTGGTCCGCTTGGCGTTGCCGTCGTGCATGACGATGATTTTGTGATCGGCCGTGAGATGAATATCAGTTTCGGCGGCATCCGAATTGACCGCCCACGCGAGTTTGTAGGCGGCGACAGTGTTTTCCGGCGCATCGGCCGATGCGCCCCGATGCGCGACGATTTCCATGTGCGCGGGCAGCGGGAGAAGAGACGTTTCGGCGGCGGCGCTGGCGGCGGCCTTTGGGTTTGGCGCTGTGTTTTCCTGCGTTGTCGTTTTGGTGATTTCCATGTTCAGGCATCCAGAGAGAAAAATCATCGCCGCGGCGCACGCGGCAAGAGCGGAACGGGAGAATGCGGAAGAATTCATCTTATTACGCAATATCCTTTCTCAAGTCATCGCGATAAAAATCAATGGAACCGGAATATGGCGATAGGGAAAAGGCTCAAGGTCCTGTTCCCGCGCGCCCCGAATAAAAGATGCCTTTGCGGTCCTGGTTTCAAGCGCGGAGTTCGGCGGCAGGCGATCTTGCGGTTGTCTTTGGGACGCGGATCGTGGTGGATGTTTGTTTGCGTGGGAGAGATGGCATTTTCATCGCAAAGGCGCAGAGTCGCGGAGATTGTTTATATGAGGCCAGCAATGAGAAATATGTTGTTTTGCGCGAGAACCAAGAGCCGGTCCGAAAGCCTCCAGTGGCTTGGGCATCTTGCCCAAGATTTCCGGTGGCTTGGACGTTCCGTCCAAGATGTTCTTCCGGGTATTCAGGCTGGCTCTGTGTGGCGAACGGCGTGGCGTTATGCGGCGCCAAACATCGCTGGATTTGCTTTCGCCATATTGCTATTCGCCGTCCTCTCCATCGCCCCCGTCGCCGCCCTTGCCCAGCCCGTCGAAGTGGACGCCGCGCAGCCGTTTTTTCCTGAGGGGCGTCCGCTTGAAGGCCTGATTATCACGCTCGATCCGGGCCACGGCGGCAGCGCCCATCAGCCGGGCTACTCGGGAAGCGCGCGCGGCGTGAATAGCGGCGTTGTCGAGGGCGATCTCAACATGCTCGTGGCCGGGCATCTGCGCCATCATCTCGTGAACGCGGGCGCAAAAGTCTATATGACGCGCTGGGACGACCGCAAAGTCACGCCGGGCGATTCGCAGCGAGCCGAGGAACTCGGCGCGCGCACCCGCGTGGCGGTCGAGAGCCGATCGCATCTCTTTCTTTCGCTGCATCACAACTGGGCGCAGCGCCGCTCGGCCGATGGCGTGATGATCCTCATTTGGCCGACCGACTCCGCCGGAAAAGATCAGCCGCTCGAACGCGAATTTGCGGAAATCCTTCGCGCGGAAATCGAAAAACGCATCCACCACAAAGAGCGATTCGATCCCTGGGTCAATAATCATCCTCTGGTGTCTGGATGCGACATTCCGTCGGCGTGCGTCGAATTTGGGTTCCTCTCGAATCCGGAATTCGACGCCTGGGTGAGCCAGCCGGGCCGCCATCGCGATGAGGCAATCGCTGCTTATTATGCGGTTTTGTGCGTATGGACCGAACACCACGCGGAACTGGAGGCGCTGCGGCTGCGCCTGTTCCCGGATGCGGCTCCAATTGCTGCGGCGCCCTTGCCTTCTTCTTCGCCTGCCGCGCGGGATGCTTCCGCCGCCTCCGCCTCGGAGCCGCAAATCCCGCTGCAAATTGCGAATCTGGCCAAGCGCCTGTGGCCCTTCGAGCGCCCGCCCAAAGATGCGCGCGAGGCCGCGTGGCTCCTCGATATGTGGCGCTCGGCCACGCTCACCGACTCGACGTTCTTTTACGTCCGTCCCGAGGTGGCAAAGACCTCAAGCGGCTGGGTTTTGCGCGGCGCGACGAATCTGCCCCGCCTGCGCAACGCAATGGGAAATCTCCTTCTCGCCGCCGGATGCGCCCCGCTCGACAATCAGGTTGAGGTCCTGCCTGCCACCGCGCGGCTTGGCGAAAAGCTATATGGCGTCGTGCAAATCCCAATGGCGATGTTGTGGGGCGCGCCGCGCGAGGGCGACAATGTGCAGACGCAATTGCTGCTGGGCGAGCGTTTGTATTTGCTGGATGAAAGCGCGGACAAGGCGTTCTTTCTCGTGCATGGCGGAGATGCTTACGTTGGCTGGGTTCGGCGCGAAGCGGTGTCGCGGCTCAGCGCGGAGCGATTCGCCGAATGGGAATCCGCGCGCTGCGCCACGCTGATTCGCGATGTTCTCATAGACGACTTCCGGCTTCTGGCGGGCGCGTCGCTTCCGATCCGCGCTGAAAACGGCGCAACGACGGCCACTTTGCGGCTGCCGCGCGGAGTCCGTGCGACGGGCGGGCGCGCGCAATGCGACGTGGCCGCGGCGAACCTGCGCATTCCAACCGGCGTGTCCGCCGGACGCCTGGCCGCCCTTGCCGCGGCGGAATTCCGAGGCGTTCCTTACGTTTTCGGCGGACGCAGCCGCATCGGACTCGATTGCTCCGGATTGACAAATGTGGCCTACGCCGCTGCGGGCCTGACGCTTCCGCGCGATGCCCGCCAGCAGATTCTCGTCGGCCAGCTCGTTGCCACGCCCTGGCATCTCACGGGCCTTGAGCCGGGCGATTTGCTTTTTTTCATAGATGAATCGGGCCGCGTCATCCACACAGGCGTTTCGCTCGGCGGAATGCGTTTTTTACACGAATCGCCGCCCGAGGTCCATGTATCAAGCCTCGATCCCGCCGACCCGGCCTACAGCAAAACCTGGCACGATGCCTTTGTTTTCGCCCGCCGGCCAATGCCCTGAGGGGGAGTTGCGAGTTGCGAGTTGTGAGTTGTGAGTTGCGGGTTGTGAGCAAGAAATGCGGATTGTGGCTGGAAAAATGATGGGACCAATGGGACAAATGAGACCTGTGGGACGGATGGGACACGAGATGTTCACGGAACCACTGCCCGCTGTTCACTGATCACTTCTTCGCTCACAACCCGCAACATTCTTCTCCGCCCCCTGCCAACCGCCTCCTGCCCCCTATTCATTTTTCTTCACTATTCACTGCCCACTGAGCACTGCCCACTTCTTTTCCACAACTCACAACCCACAACTCTCCCTTACGGCCCTGGCGTTTTTTCCGCAAGGGTCCATTCGCCCAGATGAAACGCCTCGCGCCAGCCTTCGGGAAGCGTTCGCGCGTCTGAGGCGGTGAGCAAGAGATCGGCAGATGGCGGCACGTCGCGTCCTTTGGTAAATGGCTCGTAGGAACTCATATAGGCCATGACCAGATATTCCGTTGAGTCTTCGACAGGGCGGGTTTCGAGCACATGGATGCCTGGGCGCACGCCAGGAAATCGTTTGAAATACACAGGATTATTCGCCTCGTGTCGAATCCACTGCGCCACGGCCCACGAGCCGTTTGAGAATCCCCAGAGTTTGAATTGCACAAGGCGGGGCGCCTGGTGAGCGAAATAAGCAGCTGCCGCAATGAATAATGCAGCGCGCGCCGCCTTTTCCGCGCCGGGCCGCCGAATCCACCGCGCGGCCAGCACCAGCGGAAACGGGGCGGCCGCCAGCAGCAGGGCGCGCCAGACCTGCGTGATCCGATACACGCTGATGGCGGTTCCAACACCTTGAATATACACAAACAGGACGCTGAAGATGAGGAGGATGCCGGCGAAACACCGTTCGCGAGCGCGTCCGAAGGCGAGCAGGAGCGCCGCGCCCAACAGCCCCAGCGCAAACGTCCAGGGATCATCGGGGCGGATGCCTTCCCACAAATAGGCGAGAGGATTGGGCGCTCGTATGGTCTGCTCGCTGGAATTGTGTAGAAAAAGCAACGGATCGCCTTTGCGAATCCATCCGAGCGCAATCCAGAAAAGGATATAGAAGCCAAATAGAAACAGACCGGCGATCGTGACTGTGAGATGCCGCGCATTTCTCTTTTCGCGCCGCAAAAGCCGCAGGAATCGCAAGCTCCATACCAGCCCGCACGCGCCCGCGAACAGCCAGCATTCGTAACGGAACGAGGCGGCACATCCCACAAGGAAGGCCCCGAGGAGCGACGGCAGCGCGGCGCGCACCCCCTCGCCTCCGCCTCCGCCTCCCGCCTCGCCACGTGCCAGAAAATACAATCCCCACAAGGAAAACGCGATGGACATGGTCTCCGGCATAAGGGAGGCGCTGAGCCAGCTGTGAACCGCGCCGGCGGCCAGCGCGAAGGCGGCGCAAAACGCCGCCGTCCGCGAGCGGAACAGCTCCAGAACCAGCGCATACAGCCCGGCGATTCCGAGCAGGGAAAAAATAAGCGGGAAGATTTTTCCGAACGCGAAGGAATGTCCGAAGAGGCGCATGGCCGCGCCGGTCAGGTAGAAAAATCCACCCAGCCAGATATGATCTCCCGGCGCCAGAAACGGATGCCGCGCCCATTCTTTTGCCATGTCCCAGCGATAGACTTCGTCGTTGATGAGAAGGCGGAAGCCCATCGCGAGAATCGCAACAAGCAGCGCCACCTTGAACAGCGCCAGCGCCGCCACGGCCAGCCAGTCGCGCGCGCCCAGGCGGACAGGTTGTTCGGAAGCGGTGGAGTTGGGGGCAAAATCAGGAATCATTGAATCCCACGCCGAAAAAATCCCATGCAGGCTCAAACGCCACAAGCATGGCAGTGTTGCGGCTCAGAGCAAGAGAAACCAGGCTCCGGCGCATGGCGCGGCCATTGCGGTTCATGTTTTGGAAGGGAAAAGCCCGCGCGGCGTTATCCCTTCTTCACGGCTTCGGTGGCGCGCTGTTCCACGAGAACCTGGATGGGCTTGCTGGCGTCGCCAAAATAAATGGACCTGTGCGGGAAGGGGATTTCGATTCCGGCCTCATCAAACGCCTTTTTCAGGCGGAGGCGGTATTGGCGCGCCACATTCCACTGTTCGCCCGGACGGGTCTTAAGGCGCACCTTGAAGGTAATCTCCGAGTCGCCAAATTTATCGACTCCAAAGACTTCGAGCGATGCGAGTATCAAATCCTTGAACTGTGGTTCCTGGCGCATGGCTTCGGCGGTTTTCCTCATCACTTCGATGGCCTGATCGAGGTTCGTGCGGTAGGCCACTCCAATATCCATAAGCGCGGACGACCAATCCATCGTCATGTTGGAGATCGAGTTGATCGTTCCGTTGGGGAAAATGTGGACAACGCCCGCCGGATCGCGCAGGACGATCGTGCGCAGGTTGATTTGTTCGACGGCGCCAGGCGTGCCGTTGATGCTCACGACGTCGCCGACACGCAGCTGGTTTTCCAGGAGCATGAAGACGCCGCTGATGACGTCGCGCACGAGGTTTTGCGCGCCAAAACTGACGGCCAGTCCCAAAACACCGGCTGCCGTGATGATGGGCTTGATGTCGATGCCGACCTGATTGAGCACGATCGTGCCGGCGATGCCCCACAGGAGGAACACGGCCACTTTGCGCAGGATTTTGGCGAGAGTGCGGATGCGTTTTTCGCTCTCGATGGCCAGTCCGCCTTTTTTCTGCGTGCTCTTGACCAGATATTCTTCAAGACGCACGCCCGCGGAAACGAGAATAATATGGATGATGAAAAAGATGCCGATTGTAAGGGCGACGCGCGGGGCCATTGCGACAATGGCGTCGATGAAGTCTTTCAGATATTTTCCAACATCGATGCGAAACATAAGTTTTGCGCCTCCTGCGGCGGACAGAATTCCTGGGGCGGCTTGGTTCTTTTTCCTGCTGGATGAGCGGCGGGGGTTTTAGAGCCTTCCCCTGAGAACGAATTCCCCGGGCATCAAAGGATATGACTATCGCTGGCGGGCAGGCGAGTCCAAAATTTCTGGATTAGGTAATACACAGGTACATGGTGTCCCCCCTGGAGGGGTGTTGGTGAATGGGT
>CAYUNT010000159.1:0-10853 GCA_964446285.1 uncultured Candidatus Sumerlaeota bacterium
CCCCGGCTTGCGCGCGCCAAGGCGCGCGGGCATATCCCACAGTGTGGCAATAGGAGGCGCTTTACTGCCTGGATTCAATGCGCGGGAATCCGGATTGGCGAGTCTGTTTCCGCCGAACCTTTTATCCATTTTTTCTTTTACATGGTTGACGCCGCTCCGCGCGAAACCTATACTTCTTTCAGTGAGCCTCGCCGGGGGCCTTTTGGGTCTGAATAATGCGCGGGCTGGCTCTTCAACGTGCAGGATATTACGCATTCATGGAGACAGAATTGCCGGGAATTCACCCCATGATTTCTTTCGATCATAGCAAGAGGATAACAAAGAACCACGCTTTGTGGATTCCGATGCGGGGAGCATTTGGGCGATCTCGCGCCTTTTCCTTGATCGAAATCGTCGTGGTTCTGGCCATCCTGGCGATTGTTTCCTCGGTGGCGCTGGTAAGCTACGGCTCCTATCGGCGGACCTTGTCGGTGCGCAGCACGGCGCAGCAAGTTTCGACCCTTTTCGCCGCCGCGCGCTCGAACGCGATCAATACAAACAGCCCTTACAGCGCCACCATCGCGCTCAACCGCACGCGCCAGTCCTTCTGGCTTGATGAAATGGACGCGACGGGCGCCAATGTGATTCGCCCCAAAGTAACCAGCGTTTCGTATCCGGCGGATTACGTGGTGATTGAGGATGTTCTCCTCACGCCGGGCGGAACGCCGCAACACGCCGTGGCGGGAAATGATACCCTGATTCGCGTTGTATTTTACCCGGACGGACGTGGAACCTATGCTGTCATTCACATCCGCCGCGAGTTCGACGACACGGCCAGCACCTCCGCCTACACGTCCGTTCGCGTGTTTGCCGCCACGGGCGCCTGCAAGACATTCCCCAATGCGTATATCACGGAATGAGGGCGGAGTGTTCCTTGCCATGTTCACTCACGCTCTCGCATCGCCCCCCCGCCCTCGCCTGAATGCGGGGGCTTGTTTGTTTTATCCCCGCCTTAAGGCGCTGTGGGGCGCGGGCGAGCGGCGCGGGCTTTCTTTGATCGAGGTGCTCATCTCGATGGCGGTGCTGTTGATTGGCATGATCGCCATCCTCAATTTTTTCCCGCAAAGCCTGCGCGCCAACGCCGGAGCCGCCGCCAAGGCCCAGGCCGCCCTGCTGGCGCAAGGCAAAGTCGAGGAATTGCGGCGCGACCGCACTCGGATGCAGAATCTTATCTATGAAACACGCTATTTGCGCGTTCCCACGGATCCGATTCCTTTTGCCGAAAATCCAAAACTGACCTATTCATTCTGTGGAGTGTCGCTGGTCGATCCAGTTGACTCTCCCGACGATCCCCGCGACGATTTCGGAGTGGCGCGCATCGTTGTTCGCTACTCTGCTTCGTTCCGTCCTTCGCAGGACATCCTTTACGAATTGCGATTTGCCGAGTGATGCCGATTCTTCCATTGCGTGAAGTCTTGCGGTTCCACCGCGCCGGGGCAATCCGGCGGGGAGCGGGCGCCTTTCGCCCGTTCGCGCGCCGCGGATTGACCCTCACGGAAATCCTTGTCGCGCTGGCCGTGGCGTCTGTGTTTTTCCTGAGCGCCCTTGTCGGATTCACGCAAATTTTACGCGCCAGCGAAGAGGCCGAAGCCGAGGTTGGCGCCGCCAACCAGGCGCGCGCCGTGCTGCGGCTCGCGACGCAGGACCTTGCCGCCGTCCGCCGCGACACCTCCACGCCCCAGCAATACTTCCTGCTTGAAAATCGCACGTTTGCTTATGGCGACGGAAAAGACAACGACCGCGACGGGCTTGTGGACGAAGACCCTCAAGTGGATGGGCGCGATGGCGGAGACGATGCCGCAAACCGCTGGAGTGCCGCACGCGATGACCGTCACGCCCTTATCAACGGCATTTATGAACGGGCGCGGTTTGTTGGCTATCCCGATCTGGGCGACGCCAATATCGACGAGGATTGCCATTTCGGCAACGATCGCCTCACTCTGCGCATTCCTCCGGACCCACTCAATCTCGACACGCGCGACGAACTTATCACTTACGAAATTGGCTCCTATACGCTCCAGGGCCACACGATGGACCACGTTCTTCTTCGCACGCTGGTTACACATCCCGGGCAGACGGATTCCACAACAACCCGCGAACCGGTTGCTTTCAACGTCCTTTCGTTCGACGTTCTGGCCTGGAATCCCAATAACGACTCGACGGCGCCAGACACAAGCGGCGGCGAAACGCGCGCCCTGCCTTACTGGACTACTTCATGGGACGCGCGTGAACGGATTTTCCCTTACAGCTGGCCGTGGAACGCCCCCGCGGGAACGCCGCCGCTCGAATTCCCCGCCTCGATCTATGTCTCTATCACCGTGTATAGCGGGCGGCTGGATTTCGATACCCTTGGCTGGAACCCCGGCGACCCCGTCGAAACGCTGACGCTCTCCACCACGGTGGACCTCGAACCTGTTCTTCGCGATCTGCGCTATGAGCGGTATTTGCGCTAAATAGCGCAATCTTCGCGCGGCGCCCCAGGGCGCGATACCAATTCCAGGAAAGCTCGCTTCTCGATGATCTCTTCCGGTCCACGAAAATGCAGGCGAACCGAGGCCGCCAAAACGGCGCGCCTTCTCCTGCGCCTTTGCGGCCGGACCGGGAACGGCACGCTCAAGGGGCACTTCGGGGGGCGGCGTCTTCCCGCGCGCCAGAATGACCGGCGAGCATCCACGTTCATTATCGTTCTTGCGCTGCTTTCGATCCTGGTGCTGGTGGCGACGGCTCTTTCGCTGACGAGCCGCCTCGAGGTCATCAGCGCGGCCAATTACGCCGAGGCCATCCAGGCCCGCACGGCGGCAAAAACCGGCCTGAATCTGGCCTCGCTGCGCTCGTTTGACCATGTGGGCGCCTCGCGCGCGGCCTCCTCTTCTTCCGCCTCCTCCTCCCAGGCTTCCGCCAAGGCGTCGAGCGATCTGATCGACACCGACATGCAGGCGCTGGAATCGGTTTTGAATGTGTCGCTGGCGGAGGTGTCGGTGCGCGACGCCTCGGCCCGCGTAAATATCAACACGGCCAGCGCCGAGACGCTCGAAAGCATCTTCCGCGTGGCCATGAACCGGGCGCAGGTTTCCGAAGGCGATCCGGCGGCGCTGGCGGCGGTGATTGTCAATTCGCGCAATACCAGCGTCCGTCTTTCGCAAGACATCTCGGGCGCGGCGTCCGAGGCGCGAACCCGCCGCGCCGCGACATATTCTTCCACGGCCTCCTCCTCATCGGCGGCCTCCAATTCCTCCGGACTTCCCCTGGCGCTGAATCAGTTGTCGAAAAATCTGCCGCCCGATCCGCTTCAATTTGACCTTCGTTTTCCGCCTCTGCGCGAAGAGCATCGCATTCAGTCCATTACCGATTTGCTCGAAATGCAAGGCGCAACCCCCGCGCTTGTGGCCGCGGCCGCGCCGTATCTCACCACATTTTCCTGCGCGTCCGAGACCGCCGATCTGGCTTCGGGCGCACGGCCGCTGACGGACCTTAATACAGCCGGCGTAACAGAAATTTATTTGACACTGCAATCCATCTACGGCGCTTCCGCCAAGTCCGACCGTCTGCTGAAACAGTTCGCGGTCAACATCGTGGATTGGCGCGACGCGGATTCCATTCCGAGCACCTATCCGGGCTTGACGGGCACAGACGCCATCATCGGATTCGAGCGCACGCCGCTCATCACAGAAATCTGGCCCAACTCGATTGATCCCACCGAGGCGAACGGCGCGGGACAATATATCGAAATCCATAATCCGTGGCAGGATGAGTGGAATCTGATGAGTTGGTCCGTCACGATCGACGGAAACGCCGTGCCCTTGCGCGGCACGCTGCCCTCGGGCGGCTATCTGCTCATTACCGATATTTTTGAGGATTCGACGCCCGAATCCTCGCGGTCTCCTTACAATTCGTTTTATTCCATTTTTAACATGGTGGCTTCGGGGTCCTCGCAACGCATCCTTGAGGCGGACGGCTTGCAGATTCCGTGGTCGATCGGAACGCATCTGGCGGAATTGCGCGACAACCAGGGACGCCTGATTGACACGTTTGCCTATACGGTAAAGGCATCGCTGCGCGACCAGAAAACCAGTTATCAGCGAATGGATCCGCGCGTTCGCGCGACTGTGGCTGCAACATGCACGCCTCTCGGCCCCCCGCGCGGCGCGGATTTTTTCCGCGAATCGGCCGCGACCTCCAATGGCGCCGAACGAATCCCGGTCAATCGCCCATTTATTAACCGCACGGAAATCCTCAATGTGCTGGCGGGATGGAGCAATCCGGCGCAGTCGGCCGCCACGGCCGCCTTGCCGCCGATTCCCGCCGTTCCCGAATCGCCCGACTCGAAGCTGTCCGCTTATGCGGCCCGCATAGATTATCTTGATGCGCGGCTGCTCGACGGATTTGCGGTCGATATCCCCACGCTTCGCGACCTCCTTCTTGGCGGCGAAACGGCTTCCACGAAATCCAAATCCTCCACCACCGCCGGTTCGGCGGCCAGCGAGGCGTGGTCCACGGCATGGAAAAACACTTCTTCTTCCGCCTCCGCTTCCGAAAACGCATCGGTAAGTTCCACCATGCGCAATACGCTGCTTTCCACGCTGGCCAGCCGTCTCCAATCGCCTTCGGACCGCGCGGTTTGCCAAAAAGCGCTTGCGGAAAACGACACACTGGTTCTTGCCGCGCTCGCCTCGCGCGCCGCGTTCCAGCAGGAAGCATGGACCCGCCTGGGCGCAGTGAATCTCAATACAGCGCCCGAGGCCGTTCTGGAATCCCTGCCCGGGCTGGACGCCACGATTGCCCAGTCATGGGCGGAAAAGCGCAAGGTCCTGAACCAGGATGCGCGCCTTGCCCCGCTCGCGCTTTTCAAGCGCCCGAGCGACCTGCTGGCCGACCAGGCGTTCTGGACCGCCTCCACAACCAATACCGAACGTCTTCAACGATTGACGTCCGTTCTCGATGCGGCTACATTCAGCTCGCGGTCGGTTCTTTTGGAATCGCGAACGACCGTCGCTCAGGTGGCCGGCTCGACCCGCCGCCCCGCCACAAGCCGGGCGCGCGCGCTGGCCGCATTTGATCGGGGCGTTCTTGAATTTGTCGCCTGGAGCCAGTGGCCTTGAGCCGCTGGAGATTGGGAGAATTCACCCCCTTGCCCCATAAAGTGCGGTTGACGCTGACCCTATCGCGTTCTATACGCTCTAGCAGAGAGTGGGAAGCAGCCAGACACGATTCAGACATGAAAATGAAACAAACAGCCCTTCCATCGAGATTGTTCGCTCCCACCGCCGGATCGCGGCGCTCGCGCCGGGGCTTTACCCTCGTGGAAATGTTTATCGTTGGGGCGCTGATCGCTTTGTTCGCCGGTTTGGCTATCTTTAATATTCGCGAACAATTCGAGTCCAACCGCCGCAAGGCGACAATCGGCGAAGCGCGCCAACTCGGAACCGCCTTGGGTTTCGCCAAAATGGACGTGGGCGTGTTCCCGAAACTGTGCTTCCTGATGATGTCTGAACGCCAGTTGCAGTTCGAGGCCGTCTCGCGCGGTCAAGTCGAGGATTTCTACTTTACGCGCATGGATTATACCTCGATTGGCACGAATCTATTTGCGGCCGGAATCAAGGAAAACTGGCGCGGACCGTATTTCGCCGCCTCGCAGTCGCGCACGGGGATCGCCCAAGGGCGCGGCGGATTCGTCAGCATCCGCATCCCCGACCTCCCCGGAACCGGGGATCAGCAAGTTTTCAAATGGCCGGCGGACTCCTATGGCAATCCCTGGGTGGTGTATCTGGTATCGCTTGATCGCGCGACGAACCGCCCAGTGTTCATCAACGGCCTTTCCAATTTCAGCCCCATGCTCGATCCGGATTATCTCACGGCCGTGGTGAGTTACGGCTCGAACCGGATGCCTGGCGGCGGGCCGTCCGCGGATCCCGCCCTTTCCGGAGCCACGCTGGCTCTGGGCCTCTATACAGGCGATTTCCGGACCGGGCAATTTACGCTGCTTACGGACACTGATTACGCAGGCGCGGCGGGGGCCGCCCGCGCCGCGGCGATCTCCAACCGTTTCGGAACCAATGGTCTGGCCGTGAATGATAACGGTGTTCCGACCGGCATCCTCGATGCCGGCTCGGACGATATTATTTACGAGTTCTAAACAGGAACGCTTTCGAATGCGCACCCAGCGACTCCCCGGACGAATTCACAGCGAAACCGGCTTTACGGCCGTGGAAATCGCCATGGTTGCGTCGGTTATCGCGATCCTGGCGCTTCTGATCCTTCCGCTGTTCCGCAAACGCACGGATGAGGCAAAACTCGTCGCCGCGCGCGATGAACTCCAGAGCCTCGCCAAGGCCATGATCCTCGTCGAGGCCGATACGGACCGCACGTTCCGCCTTCAGGAACTTGGCCAGTCCGATGTTCCAACAGGCGCTTTTTACCGCACGCTCACCGCGGATGAACGCGCCCGCCTAACCGCCCCCGTGGCAGGTTCCGGCACGGGCGAAGTCGGCGCCACCTTCTGGCGCGGACCTTATATTGCGTTTCAGAAAAGCATCTCGGTCAACGATCTGAAAAACACAACTACCACGCGGCGCCCCTACATGTTCTCGGACCAGGGCGGCCCGATTTATTATGTGGATAACAACGACAACGATCTGCGCATCCCGATTGACCCGTGGGGGTCACCTTACATCTTCCTGGATTATCGCGACACGAGTTTCCGCACGGCCCTCCGCAATGATTACGGTGTGGAAACGAGCTACAACCAGCGCGTCATGTATTCGCTGGGACCGGATGGCATTCCTGGCTCGCTGGGCGTCAATCCCGGCGGATTCACCACGACGGATCCTTTCTACTACATGGTGCCTTACCGGATTAATCAGGGAGGCGTGCTCGGCAATCCCAATAGCGACGATCTGGAGTTTATTTTCTAGGCGCGCCCCAACCCTTTCCTGAGTCTCGAGGCTCACTCATGGCTTTCGCATTCTACAAATCGGGCGGACACCCAATCCGGCGGGGTTTCTCGATTATCGAGTTGCTCATCGCCATCATTATCATCGGCGTCCTCGTCACCGTCCTGATCCCCGTGATCGCCAACCGCTCCGAGGATGCACGCAAGGCGCGCGCCGGACAGGACATTGAAAGCCTCTGCGACGCCGAGGAACGCCTGTCTGTGGACATCAACTATTACTCCCGCCTTTTCTTCCTCAACGATGTGGTGGGCGGCGACGGCGTTACTTTTGATCCGAACAATCCCACCCTCGACATCGTGGACGGCGTTCGCGATTATCCAGTCGCCACGCGGTTGTTCCTTGATCCCACAACGCAGGTTTATGTCCCGCTTCTTGTCGGGCAAAACCTGTTGATCGACCTTCAGACCAACGAAACCACCTTCGGGTGGCACGGCCCCTATATCAACTGGCACCGCGATACCAATTATGTTCGCACCGGCGGGGCGAAAGGCCCGGACGGAATTCCGGACGATCCGTGGGGCAACAATTATCTGTTGTTCACGCGCGCCGGGCTGGTTGTTGAAACCGGTGACATCACCGCGGCGGAAATTCGCGAAACATCGGCTTTCCCGTTCGCATCGCCCGACGGCTCGGGCGAATACGACTGCAAGCGTTTTGACCGGCCCGCTATCCTGAGCCTTGGCCCCAATGGATTGCCCGGCGACGGCAGCGGCGCAGGCAGCTCCACAGGCCAGTTTGGCATGGCCGACGATATCGTGCGCAAATTCGGGCAGTAGCCCGCGCGCCGATCAGTTCCCCCCCGCAAGGACCCGCGAAAGTTCCATTGACTGGAGTGAAGCCCATGAACGGCACCAAGACCCTTCGAGGAGTTTATCCCATGTCTTCCCGATTTGGCCGCGCACGCCGCGCTGTTACGCTTACTGAGCTGCTTGTGGTTCTGGCGATCATTTCTCTGCTCGCCACCATTGCCGTTCCTGTATATGTCCAGAAAATGGAGCAGGCGCGCATGGCTGTGGCCCGCCAGGAGGTCCGCGCCATTTCCGAGGCGGAAGACCAGGTCTTTGCCATCTACGGCTACTATGTCCCCATTCACATGCTGGACATGCTTGCGAACCTTCGTTCGGGCGAGCCGGGATATGGACAGCCGCGCGATGACTTCGACAACTATTTTTCCGTCTTCTCCAATACGCGCATCATGGATCCGCTCGCCAATCCTTCCGTAACAGATGACGCGAATCCGACGATCAATAGCACGGCAGTGACGAACAACAACCGTATCGCCAAACTGGTGCGCGACTGGACGGGACCCTTCCTTCAGGCGCAGCGTCTGGACTATGGTTCGAAGACGGGCGACCGCTTCAACAATCAGACAGGCGGCCTTACCAACACGGAAATTGCCCGCGCCCTCGTCCTTGATCCTTGGGGGCGCCCCTACCGCTTGTATTCGCCGCTGGGCATCGTCGGAAGCGCGGACGAACCCACAGACACCAATCCTTTCCAGCGGACCAGCGGGCAGTATCTGAGCACGTATGACGACGGCGTTCTTCGCACAACCGCCGACACATCGCGGCGTTTTGACCGTTGGGCGGTTGTTTCTTTCGGTCGTGATGGCTATACGGATCGCACGAAATCCGGCGCCGGTGACGAAAGTGTCCGAGACGACATCTTCTCGACTTTCGGAATCGTTCCGGGCGAATCATTCTACAGGGCCTTCTGAGATGCGAAGATTTCTCAAATCGGGCGTAACTCTCCTCGAGCTGCTGGTGGCGTTGCTTATCATCGCCATCCTCTCGACCATCGCCGTGTCGGTCTATACGGGACAGGTGGAACGGGCGCGCTATGCCCGCGCACGCTCTGAAATCCGCGAGATAGAACTCGCCTGCCACCGATATGAGATCGATCTCGGCCAGTTTCCGCCTTCCGGCTCTTTCAACGTCGCTGCCACAACCACCAATGTCGGAAGTGGGTTTCTTCAACTCGCCTTGCTCCACAGCATGAGCGCGAGCGCCTATCAACCCGCCGACGTTCGCTGGCAAGGGCCTTATATGGAATTCGATGAAAGCCAGCTGGGCGCCATCACCGATTCCGGCGGAAATGCGGCGATTACATCGGCCACAGATCCGCGCCGCGTTGTATTCCTCGATCCGTGGGGAAATCCTTACATCTACATCAAATCCAGCAACTATGTCACCTACCAGGCCACGGAACTTCCTGTGGATTTGTATCCGATTTCCATTCGCGACTCGGAAACGTGGTATAACCCAACGACTTTCCAGATCATCTCGATGGGCCGCGATGGCCAGACGCTGGCGGCGCCCAACCGCGGATTGGATCCCGATTATACCGACGTTACCAATTTCATCGGCAAGACTCCCTGATCCTTCTTTCGTTCCTCTCGGCTGCGCATTTTCCTGCGCGCCTTTGGCATCGGCTTCTTTTTTTCCATCCTCATCATGATTCGCCGCCATCGCCCCCAGAGGGTCTTTCGCCCCTGGGGGCGATGGCGTTGTGTAAGCAAGGTTACGTTGGGGTGGGAAGGCATCTTCCCATTACACGCTTAACCAGCCTTTGCGGGCGAAGGGAGCAGAATGCGCCCGGGGATAGATGGCACGTATATGACTGAAAATAAAAGAGTTGATACAATAATCCTCAAAGAGGTTTTCCTGGCGAAACTGGCACTTGGATTGCGAAAGTAATTGCCAGCGAGTGCTAGAATCCATTAAGGAGGATTACACAATGACATCTCGCCCGAAAGCCTTCACCCTTGTTGAAATCATGATCGTGGTTGCGATCATCGGAATCCTGATCGCCATCGCGGTCCCGGGCTTTATTCGCGCCCGTGAAGTCAGCCGCCGCAACAGCTGCCAGGAGAACCTGGTAAAGATCGATGCGGCCAAGCAGCAGTGGGCATTGGAAACCAACCAGCCCGGCACTGCCAACCCCACTTGGGACGACCTGCTCGGCTCCAGCCAGGAAACTGCGTATCTGCGCTTCATGCCGGTGTGCCCCCTCGATGCCACCCGCACTGGCGCCACCTACACGATCAACGCAGTCAACACCGTTCCCGCCTGTAACCAGGGCACTGGTGACTACGTGCACAGCTTCCCGCAGTCGGGTGGCTCCGGTGCGACCGGCTCCTGATTCACGCGGAACTGCTAGTTTCGGCCTGAGGAGAAATGGGGCGATGAAGTCTTTCTTCACCGCCCCATCTTTTTTCCAGCCTCCGTTTTCCTGATCAAGATTTGAGGTGATTCAAGTGAAATGCATGGGTGCTCGATTGGATTTCCCTCCTAGTCGATCTTCCCGCCGGGCTTTCACTTTGATTGAAATCATGATCGTTGTCGGGATTATTGGAATCCTCCTGGCCATTGCCGTGCCTGGATGGGTTCGTGCCCGCACCTTATCCCAAGCCCGCGTATGCCAGCAAAATCTGAAGGCTCTGGATGAGGCAAAAGAGCTGATCACTCTGGAACAGCATCTCGAAGCGGGAACTATCGTTACGTGGGACGACCTATACAGCGCCTCGGACCGGGAACGCCGCTACATTGACCGCATGCCGGTTTGCCCAACGGGCGGTTCGTATATTATCAATCCTATCAGCAGTTTTCCTGAATGCAGCTTGGGGTCCCAGGTGTTTCTAGACGGAAACCCCCTGGCGCAGCATCGTTTGCTCCGTGTGGCGCAATCTGGGGGTGGAGGGTCCTAAGGCTCCAACCTTATCGCCTGCGCCGTATTTCTTTTGCCATTGGCACCGGGATTCCTTGTTTCCCCGCTATTGAACCGCCCCTCCTTCGGAAGGGGCTTTTTCGTTTAATACCAATTTCCCGTAATTCTGTTCCCTGAATTTGCTCTGAAGGAGCAAAA
>CAYUNT010000160.1:0-10845 GCA_964446285.1 uncultured Candidatus Sumerlaeota bacterium
CGCGAAAACCGTGACAGGCGATTGGGAACAGAATCAAAGGAAAATGGTATAAGAAAATCAGGAACTGTTCAAAGTGCAGGAAAAATCTTGGGCAAGACGCCCAAGCCACCGGAATCACGGGCAAGATGCCCGTGCCACCAGCAACTTTGGACAGTTCTTGATAAGAAAAGCGGCGGGATGCTCTCACGTCCCGCCGCTCATTCAGAAGCCAGAATTACCAGTCCGTTTCGGACCGGATTGGATTTGCAGTTATTCCACTATCGACCAATCCAGAGCGACGGGAACCGTCGTGGTGCTCACATATTGTGTTCCGGAGATCGAGCCGAAATCAGGATTCGGGCCCGGGTTGCCGCCGGCGATGTTTGCCGGAGCCGAGTCATCGCTGAACCAAGCCGAACTGGCCGTAACGATTGCGAAGCCCTGGAGTGTGTCAGTATAGGCTAGATTGCCCAAACTGGCGCGGGGGATTTCGAGTTCCCATCCAGTACTGGAGCCTGCGCCGCCCGTGTTGCCGGCGTTGTTGAAGGCCATTGTAAAGCCGAGGTTCGTAAGGGGCGTGCCGGACTGTCCCGGATTGCCAAAATATGCGCCGGTGGGACTGCCAACATAATTGGCGAAATCTACCCAGTAATTCGTCGCGCTGCTGCCGGTATTGCCAAAAAGCGCCATGTCCACTTCAAATTCCATTTTCCAATCGTTGTTGCCAGTGTTGCCGAACACAGCGCCGCCGCTGGCAATGTTGCCGAGCGAAGTGCCTGCCGCTGCTCCGGTCAGTTTGCTGGAATTGATAAGCAACAAGATGCCATCGCTGTTCGTTGTATTCGCCTTGCACTGAACGAAAAGGTAGATATTGGTGGCGTCGCCCTGCCACCAGATGCCTGAACAGTCAATTGCGCCGCCAAATCCGGTTTTGTCGCCGGGCAAGGCGGATGCAAGATTGGTATAGCCACTGGCATCCAGGACACCGTCGATCGTCGGGGCCGCAAAGGAAATCCCGGCCAGGCATACGATCGCAAGAATAAGAGAGAGCTTCTTCATTTCCGACACTCCTTATGAAAATGGCTGGGGCAAAATCAACCCCGGCGTTCCTGCGCACGAATCCACGCATCGAACTAAGAAAGGGAAGAAATCCGGATCGGTTTATACCTCCTTTCCAGATATTGAGTCTGTCGCCTGTCTTAATGAATATGCCGCGGAAAGAACTCTGACACCTGAACCTGCCTGCGCCTTGCGAGGCCGCGGCACCGGGAATTGCTCAGTGTTTTTTGTGCCCAAACGCCCCCCGCTTCCAAGAAGAAAAGTGCCCTTAAGGCCAAATTTGCTAAAAATCTCACATGCCCGCCCCGGGCGCTATTTCACGGTCTCGCCGCCGCTGCCGGACGGCGCGGAAGAAGCAGAGGAAACATCAGCAGCGGAGGAAGCGGATTCGTTGATCTTGTCCAGGATATTTCCTTTCAACGTCCTCTCCATTTTTTGAAGCATCTCTTCGGGCGTCTGGCGGTTTTGAAGCAGAAGGTCGATTTGCGGATTGAACACATCGGATTCGAGCGCGCCATAGAGCGGAATCTGGGGCACGCGCCGCGCCGTTCGCAATTGGAGCATGAACTTGGGCAGATACGGGTATTTCGAGGTGTCGAGGTCTTTCCAGGCTGCCATGCGCACCGGGATTTGCCCCAGTTGCGATCCCCAGCGCCGCTGCACGGCCTCGCTGGTAAAGTAGTCGAGGATTTCGAAGGCGATTTCCTGCTCGTGCGACGCGCGCAACACAACGCCCGTCTGCCCACCCACGTTGCTCGAAGTGTAGAGCAGCGGCCCCAGCGCCGCCGCGCCGCCGGCGCTCGCGTCCGTTTCGAGCGTAGGGTCGGCGGGTTTGAGGCCCAGTGCATCGACCTCCGCGCGCGGCGGAGCCGGGATGAGCGCGATGTCGAAATCCAAGCCGCCGTTTGTGAAATTCTCGACGTTCCACGGCCCCGTGAAAATCATTGCGTATTTGCGGTTCATGAACCCGGCGTCGGGGCCAAGGGCGCTTCGTTTCCACGCGCCGCCCTCGACGCCGCTGTTCGCGATGGCAAGGATGCGCGCCAGCGCCGCCCGTCCGCGCGGGGTGTCGAGCGCCGCCTCCGCCTTGCCATCCGGGCCATAGCGGATGAACTCGACTCCATACATATTGAAGTAAGGGAAATTGAACCACAGCGAATTATACAGCCCAAAGGCGTATATTCCGCGCTCGCGGTCCGTGAGAATTTTGCCATAAGCGTTCATCTCGTCCCAGTCGCGCGGCGGACGGTTCGGGTCCAGCCCCGCGGCGCGCAACTCGGCCGATTTCGCGCGGAACATCTCGCGGTTCCAGAACAGCGCCACGCAAGTCGTCTGCACGGGGAGTCCATACAGCCCGACTTCGCCGAGGCGGTTGACGACGGCGGCCTCGAAGGAAGCGCGGACAAATTGCGGGCGGGCCGATTCGAGATTGCCATAACGCTTTTTGAATACGGGCAATTGATCGATCCGCGCCAGCGCCCGGCCAAAGGCGAGGTCTGTCACCTTGATCGAATCCACAAACGCCACATCGGGCGTCGCGCGCGCCATCGCCGCCGTGCGCAGTTTCGTGAACATGTCGTTGAACGACACATATTGGAGGTTGATCTTGAGCGGGCGGCCGTTTTGCTCTTCCCACTTGCGCTCGAAATCCGCCATGATCTCGCGGAAAACAACCGTCTCTTCGGGATTGAATCCCTGCCAGACCTCGACGTGGACAGCGTCTTTTTTGCCGCCGCCACTCTTTTCATGCGGCGAGCCGCATTGCGCCAGCAACAAACCCATCGCCAGCAGCAAAGAATTAACCGCGAAAAACGCGAAACGCACGAAAAACCGCGAAGTATTGTCTTCCCTTTCGTTCTTTTCGATTTTTTCGTGGTAGAAATCTTCTCGTCTTCCGTGTTTTTTCATGGCGGCGTCACTCCTTCACCGCTCCGGCGGCCAGACCCTGCAGGAAGTAATTCTGCAAGGCCATGAACAACGCCGAAATCGGAAGGATCGAAAAGCACGCGCCCGCTATGATCCGCTCCCAGTCGTTGGCGTTCTGGCCCTTGAACTGCTGCAATCCGACGGGCAGCGTGAGAACGCCCGAATCGCCCGTATTCACGATCAATTGCCAAAGGAAGTTCGACCACTGCCCCACAAACACGACTAAAAACAGCGTCACCATGATCGGCAGGCACATCGGCACAACGATGTTGCGGAAAATCTGCATATCGCTCGCGCCGTCGATTTCCGCCGCGCAAAACAGGTCGTGCGGAATTTGCATGATATACTGGCGCATCAAAAACAGCCCAAATACATTGGCAAGGTGAGGCACAATCATGCCCGCGTAGGTGTTCATCATGCCGAACTTGAGCGTGATGCTGAACTGCGGAACCATGTAAATCATGCCTGGAACAAGCATCGAGGCGAGCAGAAGCGTGAAAAGCGCATCGCGGAAATGAAAATGGAAAAACCCAAACGCAAAGGCAGCCATCGAACACAAGAGCACCGTGAAGAATCCGGCCGAGGTGGCGACGATGAGCGAGTTGAAAAAGTAACGGGCAAAATTGAAGTCTTTGCTTGTGAGGATGAATCGGAAATTCCCGAGCGTGTATTTGGCGCGGATCGCGTCGCCCAGCGAACGGCGCACGACCAGGCGATAGGTCTCTGGCGCGCCGCCCCGAAAAACCGTGGCGCGAAAAGCCGATTGAATGTTTTTTTGAGACGCTTCGTTTTCGGTGGAAAGCAAAATGGATTCCCGCTCATTAATCAAAAGCGAATACTTCCGCCCATCGGCCTTGTGCGTAAACGCGCCAACCACGGCGCCATCCTGCAGATAAAAGAGATTCTTGTCCGCGCCGGGCGCCGCGTTCATGCCCTCTTTGAGATCCATAAACTCCGCCGCGCCGCTCTTTGGACCTCCGGCGATTTCCTCGGAGCCGTCCGCCAAAAACGACCATGCCACCTTGGAAAACGACAGCGGCCCGGCCGTGGCGGCCCATTCGCCCCCGCCGCCCATGAATTGCATCGGGAATGTTTTCTTTTCGCCGTTTTCATCCCGCAGAACCAAATCCACATTGGTCGCTCCGGGCTTTGACAATTCCGCGTGGAAAAACTTCTCGCCCATTTTCACAACGGGCAGCGTGAAAGGCGCCTCTGGATACGCGGGCGTGTAGAGCGTCCGGCGCGGCAGAAACTCGAACTGAAACGCCGTGCCTTTCACCTTTAGCGCTGTCAGCACCATCCACAGCAGCGGCAGCGACACCACCAGCAGCAAAATCACCAATGTGGCGTAAATCAATCCGCGCCCCACACGTCGGCCCATCGGAACGCCCGGCGTTGCGTTCTCGATCCATCTCTCATTGAAACCTTGAGGGGGCGCCATGATGTGGAGGGGTCAATCCTTCGGCATGAGGAGTTTGAAATTAATATAGCTGATAATAAGGGCGATAATCATTAGAATGAAACTGATCGCCGCTGCCTGGCCATACATCGACTGGTCAAATACTTTGTATAAATGATAGCCGCTGATGCGCGCCGCCTGAAGTGTGTGGCCGGCGACAAGCACACTCGTTCCGCCTGTGTCGTCGGTCATTGCGTAGATTTCCGCAAAGGCGTTGAGCGACCCCATCAGGCCTGTGACGACCAAAAACAAAAACACAGGGCGCAAGAGCGGCAGCGTGATGTGAATGAGTTTCTGCCAAACGCTGGCGCCATCGACGTCGGCCGCCTCGAAGATGGATTGATTGATGTTGTTCAGGCTCACCAGAAACAAAATCATGCCAAAACCGGCGTTTTTCAGGATCATCGCCAGCGCGATGGCCGGCAGCGTCGTATAGGGATTGTTGAGCAGCCCGCGATCGGCCATTTGTTCCAGCCCAATCCACTTGAAAAACGCCGAAACCGGTCCGCCGTTGGGATTGTAGAGCAAGAGCCAGATCACACCGACGATGTAGAGGTCAAATACATTGGGCAGATAAAACCCGCCCCGGATCATGCCAAACCCGCGAATTTTGCGGTTCAGCAACAGCGCGAGCGCCAGCGAAAACGCCAGACCCGGCACGATCGTCAGCGCCGCGTAGGCGAAGGTCAGGAGAATCGACCACCAGAAAATGGGATCGCGCATGAGCTCGGCGAAGTTCCGCAGGCCGGCGAATTCCATCGAGCCAAAGAGGTTGTAGAAATCCGAATAGATCGTCACCCGGTGCAAGCTGATCCAAAGGCTGTAAAACACCGGGAACGCAATGAACACCGCGAAAACCGCAAAAAATGGCAGCAAATACGGAAAGGCCCGGAGGTCGTCGCGGAATCGAGCGGGGTTGCGGGGCTGGGTCATTGGCGTTCCGGAAAATGGAGGAGGCTCAGGGCGCGGAATAGAGGCCGGTTGCTCGCTCAGGCTGCTCTAGCCGGACTAATAAACGATCAGGCCGTGGCTCTTCAAGAGATTTGGCGTCGGAGACGCTGCGGGCGTTGGATTTTCTTCGGGAGTTGCGGTTACTGCAGGAGAAGGCGAAGGCGAGGGGGTGGGAGAATCTGACGGCGCAACGGTCGGCGTCGGGTCCAAGCCGCCCGCGCCCACGCCGATTAGAAATTCCGTAACCGAATACCTGCCGGTTTCTTCGATGAAAACAAGCGCCAGCCGTTGATTCGGCCCCTTGCGCAGACCGCTCAGCGTGAAGCGCCATCGCGAACGATCCGTGCGCGCGGCCAGGTTTTCATCGGCCGCGAGACGCGACGCCACCGGGTCGGTTCCCGCCGCAAGGTTCCAGAAATAGTGCAGCGCGCAGGCTGTGGCGTCGGGATTTTCCGCGATGAATTCATATTCGTAAGTTGGAATATCTCCCTCACCGCCGGTTGGATTGGCCGGAGCCACCAGGCGCGCATCCGGCGGGCGGCGGTCCACATAAATCACCTTGCGAAACGTATTGAAGATCGGCGGCAATCCGGAAATGCGCTGCACAAACGCAATGGCGCTGATGTAGTTGAATCCTTCGGGAATCGCCGGATTGCGCAGATCGACATCTACGCGATAGACGCCCGTTCCGCCGAGCGCCACCGGGCTCTTCGTTGTGAAATCGTCGTATCCGGCAAGCAGCGCGTTGTCGATGCCGCAAGCGATTCCGTGGTCGCCCTCATCGCGCCCGTCGATATTGAGGCCGTAATTCCAGCGTATCAGCGCATTGTCCTCGGGCGATCCGGCCCCGGGGTCGATGCGCAATTCTACTCGCGCCGTGTCGCTGGTGACCACATCGACGGCAATCCGGCGCGCCACCGCATCCGGGACATTGTCGCCATCGGCCGGGAGCGTCGCGGCGGCGTTGAGCAAGCGCAACCCCGCGTCGCTCGCCGCATTCGCAAACCGCACGGGCTGCGGCGGCAGGATGGAATACATCACATAAGGACGCCCGTGCTTTTGTCCGTTCATGTTTTCGTTGGTGGGAACGCGGAATCCAAGTCCGCCGGACGCTGGAATCGTGATTGTATCGCGGATGTTGTCTGCCGGATCGACCACCGCATCCGTCGCGTTGCCACTGATCTCGACCAGCGTCACATTGCGGAATCCGAAATTATCCACATAGCGTTCCTCGTATCCCTTGCCGTTCGAGCCGCGGTCATCGCGGTCGCAAAGTCCCACGATCAGCGTATTATTGAGTTCGTAGGCCACAAAATCGTTGTCGTGCCAAAGCGATCGGTAATCATTGCCGCCGCGCGCCGTGATGAAGTTGTTGTGGATATTCACAAGCCGCGTAATGATTTCGCCGTATCGACCGCCGAGCGCGTCGCCCCGCCCGTTGTTGTTCGGGAAGTCGCGCCGCCCGAGCGTCGGAAAAAATTCCTGCGGATTGTAATAAACCACCGGATAGCCGCGCCGCCCGAGGATGCAAGCGTAGGCAAGATTCGGCAGCGCGGGCGGGTCGCCGAGATAGCCCGTGTCGTGGCTTTGCGTGAACTGCACCGCCGCGGTTCCGTTTTCCGAATCGCCGTCGTCGATGCCGTCCGCGCTCGAACGCACAATGGCCGAAAAATCCCCGCTCGGATTGGCGATGTTGTTGTTCATGACAAACTTGAGCGTGAAATCAAGCACTGTGCGGTTTCCGTAGCCGTCCTTGCGGTGATACACGCGCAGGCTGTCCCAATTGCTTTCCACATATTCGCCAAAACTGAACGCCGTTTCGGGCCGGCCCCAAAAATCGCGCGCCCGCGTGTGCGCCGCGAAATCATAGATATTCCAATACCACCCGGCCGAGATGTGCTTCATCGCATCGATGCGAAATCCATTCACACCCACGCTTTGCATGAGCCATTGCGTGTAACGCATGAGCATCATGTTGACATTTTCCTCGACAGCATCGCCCTGCATTGGGTCGTCCGTGTTGAACGGATGGACGCCTTCCTCGTCGGCGGGGAGGTCGAGGTCGGGGTAAAAGCGCCGGTTGGAGGATGATATTCTATATTCCTGATATGGAATGTTCGCCGGATTGCCCGCCTCCACCGGGTGGCGAATCCAGCGGTAGTTCGTGTCGTGATTGATGTCGATCAGGTTGGCCACGCGGCAATACACGGGATCGGTGTCGCAATTGGCCGACGAGCCGCAAATATCGCGGAATTCGAGGTCCCAGGGCAGCCCAAGGTCGCGCCCGCTCATCACAAACCCCGGGTATCCGCCCTCGCCGATGGCCCATCGCAGCGCGCATTGCTCGCCCTGGCGGTCGCCGCGCCTGCCATCACTAAATCCGTTGTGATTATAAACGACATCGAGATAAACGACGAGTCCGGCCCGATGCGCCTGCTTGACGAGCGCCCGCAGCCCGGATTCCGTTCCGTAGAGCGTTGGATTGAATTCCGCGCCCAGATCGAAGCGGTCATAGACGTCAAAGCCCACGCTTTGATTGCCGCTGTCGGCGCGCGAGGCGGGCGGAAGCCAGAGCGCCCCATAGCCCGCCATGAAAATATCGGGCATTCGGCGCTCGATCGTTTCCCAGCGCCCTTCGAAATACTGGAGGATGACACGCGCCTGCGCCCCGCCCGCACCGAGCGCGAGCAACACGGCCGCCGCAATGACCGGCGAAACAGCCACCGACAAAAAAATTCGGAATCGAACAGGCGCGGCTTGCACAGAAAACCGCTCTTAATCCACAAATGAAATGGTGCTGGCAGAACGATATTACAAACTGGCTTTATTCGCCTCGCTGGCTGCTTCCACGCACGCCGCGCAGGGGCTACTTGCGATTGACGCGGATCGCCGCGCCGCTCACCGCGGGCAAAGTGATCTCAAGCGTTTGCGCATCCTTGCTTGTGCCGCCCATGCCGATTTTTACGGCCGTTTCGCCATGAATCAACTTCGCGTGTGAAAATCCGGCGGGAAGCGCGGGCGCCCTGGGCGATTTCAAGGTCACCGTCCGCTCGGAATCGCTGTTATTGAAAACAGCGACAAACGCCTTTTTCTCTGCGCCCGACCAGCGCACAAAGGCATACACATCGTGCGCATCGTCCGCGAGCAGCGTCGTGAATTCGCCATCGCTCAGGACTGGATTTTCCGTCCGCAGACGGCACAGCGCCTTGTATTCCTTGAGAAGATCGGGGCGGATGCGGTCGCCCGGATTGTCGTAAGGCATCAGGTCTTTCCACCACATCGGATTGCGGTTGAACGGATCGTCCGGGCCATACATGCCCACCTCATCGCCGTAATAGATCATCGGCGCGCCGACATACATCATCTGGAAAAGCGCCATCATTTTCTGGCGCTGATATGCGGCGTCTGTGGGCGGCGCAATCGCGTAATTGGGGCCGTTGTCCTGAATGCGATTGCGCCCGTCGTAGTGCGCGTCGCCATCGAGATCGGGATTGATCAGGCGCGAGGCCAGGCGGTCCGTGTCGTGGCTGTCATACAAGTTTTGCAGCACATACGTGCAGCCGCGCGGATACCGGATGCGCAACCGCGCCAGTTCCGCGTCAAACGCGCTCGCCGAGGTGCGTTTTTGCACATTGCCGAAATACTTCAAGCACGCGAGGCGGAACTGATAATTCATCACCGCGTCAAACGTCTTGCCATCGAGCCATTGCTCGGCCGGGTCCCACACTTCGCCGACAATATAGGCTTCGGGATTGACGGATTTGACGACCTTGCGCCACTCGGCCCAGAACGGCTTTGGAATCTCGAACGGGACGTCGAGCCGCCAGCCGTCGATGCCGTCCGACGGATCGCCATCGCCATTGGGATCGAGCCAGCGGCGCGTAACGGCGAAGAGATACTCGCGCAGCGTCGGGTCTGTCAGGCCGTTTTGCGGGTCTTTGCGGAACTGCGGCAATCCGCCGAATCCCGCCCATCCGCTCGCTTTGAACGGCTCCCAGCTATCGACCTGATACCATCCGGCGAAACGCGACTGGCGTTTGTTTTTCACCAGATCAAGAAACGGCACGGCATCCTGCCCGAGGTGATTGAACACGCCATCAATAATTACGTGCATTCCGCGGCTTTTCGCCTTGCGGACCATCTTCAGGAATTTCTTGTCGGAATCATTGAATTCCCAGGTGGCGGCATTGAAAAAATCCTCGCGCGCCACGGACTTGGCGAATTCGCCCGGCGTGCCGTAACCGTCGTCGGCGTGCGTGTAGCTCTTGCCGTTGTATTTATGCGCGCTTGTGGCCTCGAACACCGGATTGAAGTAGATCGCGTTGACGCCGAGTTCCTTCAAATAGCCCAGTTTTTCCTCAACGCCTTTGAAATCGCCGCCATAGAGGCGCTCGTAGATGTCCGCCGTTGTCGAGTGATCGCCGTCCACCTGGAGAATCGTCTTGTCGCCGTCCTTTTCCCAGGGCTGGATGGCATACACATCGCCCGTCCATTTGCTCGTGCGCGCCACTCGGCCGGTTCCTGGCGTGCATTCGGGATCGTTTTGGAGGTCGCCGTTGCGGAAGCGGTCGATCATGATCTGATACCATACGGCCCGCCGCGCCCACGCGGGCGTTTCGACGCGGCGCGACGCCGAAAAATCAAAAGCGAACGTCTGATCCATCCGCCCGCGGGCGCCGCCGTCCGCCACGGCGAACGAATACGAATCCGGCCCCGCCGCGCCGCTCTTTTTGCCTTTGGCCGAATCCGCCGCATAATGATATTCGTAATAGTCAAACCGTTCGTCAGAGGTCACGAACGTCATCGGCTCCTCGCGCATGACATTCGCGCCCGACTTGAGAATCACATAGGCGTTTTCGACGTCGCCGCGAAGCGCCCGCATCCGCACCAGCGCTTCCGAGGGCGAAAGCGCCTCGTAATACGTGAAAGAATCCGGGGCGTGATAAAGCAGGCGCGCCTCGATTTTGCCATCGCCGCGATGCGCTTCGATTTTGGGGAGCTCGGCGAAAACGCCAAGGCGCAGCATCGAATTGTCGCTCCCCTTGTCGTTCGAGCGCTTGTCCGTATTCGCCGGGTCCGCAAACCAGTCGTTCGATCCCGACACATATTTGTATTCGTATTCGCCCCCGGCGAGTTGGACCGTCACCGTGTAGGCGCCGCGCGCATCCGGCCCGGTCATGGGCGTCGCCGTGCGGCTCCATCCGTTGAAACTTCCCGCCACGCCTGCATTTTCCACCTTCGAGCCGGGAATCCAGCAGAACGTGACGTCATACATCCCGCCTCCGGCGTCGCGCGATGTGACCCCCGCCGGCGGAGGCGTCCCTTGCCCCGCCGCCGCGCCCGGAACCGGCCCCGCCCAAGTGGAATACGCCAGAGACGCGATCGAGAGCGCAAGAATGCAAATCCTGATCCCAGTTGCTTTTGCCATAAGGCCGCCTCATTCTGATCGGAAACGATATGTGCAATTGCCT
>CAYUNT010000161.1:0-10743 GCA_964446285.1 uncultured Candidatus Sumerlaeota bacterium
CAGGTGGCCTCGCTGAAAGAAACGTGGCGGTTTCGCCTGCGGATGGACAAAAAAATGAGATGCGCCCATTCTGGGCCGGCTCACGTGCGGATTACGATAGCATAGTAAAAAGACTAAGGAACGCCTGGAAAGCGTTTTCTTGAGTTCGTGCTGATTCAAATTCCCAATATCCGGCCAGACAAAGTAAAAGCCGCTTAGTCTTCGGCGCCGGTGAGGACGGCCTGGCGGCGTTCGGCGCGTTTGCGTTCTTCCAGGTCCAGTATGGATTTGCGAACGCGTATCGTCTCGGGCGTGACTTCCACCAATTCGTCTTCGGCAATCCACTCAAGGGCGTTGTCGAGCGTCAAGCGGCGAGGCAGTTTCAGGCCGCAGTCGATTTCCCGCGTCGATGACCGGTGGTTGGTCAGGTGTTTGCGTTTGGTCGGGTTGCACGGCAAATCCTCGGGGCGGCTGTGTTCGCCGACAATCATCCCCACATACACCGGTTCGAGCGGGCCGATAAACAGCGTTCCGCGCGTCTGCAAATTGTCGAACGCATACGAAGAGGATTCGCCCGTATCCAGGCTGACCATCGAGCCGCGGGTGCGTCCGGTGATCTCGCCGCGCCACGCCCCATGCCCGATGTATCGCGAGGACATGATGCCCAATCCGCGCGTGTCGGTGAGGAATTCTCCGCGATAGCCGATCAAACCGCGCGTCGGGATTTCAAATTCGAGCCGGATGACGCCTGTTCCGGCGTTGTGCACGGAACGCAATTCGCCTTTGCGGCGCGCGAGTTTCTCGATGATCACGCCCTGATACTCCTCGGGCACGTCGAGAATGGCCTGCTCCAGCGGTTCAAGCAGATTGCCGCCGTCGTCCACGCGAGTGATAACTTCCGGGCGCGAAACGCAAAATTCCCAGCCTTCGCGCCGCATTTCTTCGATGAGGATCGCCAGGTGCAACTCGCCGCGTCCCGAAACCTTTACGGCGTTGGGGCGCCCCACATCCTCGACGCGCAGCGCCACATTGACGCGCACCTCGCGTTCGAGCCGGTCTTTGATCTGCCGCAGCGTAGCCGCACGCCCTTCGCGACCCGCGAAAGGCCCTGTGTTCACCTGGAAAAACATCGAGACCGTCGGCTCCTCGATGTCGAGCGGCTTGAGCGCCGGGCTGGCGTATTCGGGATCGGAGAAGGTGTCGCCGATCGTAATTTCCTCTGCTCCCGCTATCCATACGATGTCGCCCGCCGAAACCTCCTCGACCTCGATGCGATCCAGGCCGTTTGTTACCCATAGATGCGTCGAGTGTTCGAGCGATGAGTCGGCGACTTCCCATTCCTCACTGTCGGAGGCGTGATTTTTCCAGCGCGTGACAGTGCGCAAAAACGCATCGCCACGCTTGTGCGTTCCCTGCAAGACGCGTCCGCAGCCGATGCGCCCGACATAATCGCTCCACGCGAGCGTCGTCACCTGCATGTGGAACGGCGCGGAGGCGTCACCCTCGGGCGCGGGAACGTGCGAAACGAGCGTCTCGAACAGCGCCTCCATGCCTTCGTGCGCGTCGGTATCGAGGTTGCGCACGAGCCAGCCGTCCAGCCCCGAACCATACAGCACCGGGAAATCCGCCTGTTCATCCGTCGCGCCGAGCTCGATGAACAAGTCGAACGTGTCATGCAACGCCTTGACGGGATCGGCGTGCGGGCGGTCCACTTTATTAATAATGACGATGGGACGCAAACCCTGCCGCAGCGCACGCATCAAAACGTATCGCGTCTGAGGCATCGGACCTTCGTTGGCATCGACAAGCAGCAATACGGAATTCACCACCGACAATACGCGCTCGACTTCGCCGGAAAAATCCGCGTGTCCGGGCGTATCGACGATGTTGATTCGATAGTCCTTCCAATCGACCGTGCAATGCTTGGCGCGGATTGTGATGCCGCGCTCGCGTTCCAGGTCGTTACTGTCCATCACACGCTCGGCGATGTTCGCGTTTTCGCGAAATGTGCGCGCCGCGCGGAAAATCGAATCAATCAACGTCGTTTTGCCGTGGTCGATGTGGGCGATAATCGCCACATTGCGAATTTTGTCGATGGGAGTCGTCATTCGGAAAACATCTACTCGAAAGGCGACGATTCGGCGAAACTTGCGGATCGCGAATCATCAGAATAAGAACCGCGCGGGAAGATGGCGCCATTTTCGACGCCGCCCCCAGCGGGCGCAGATGTATAGGAGCATTGCCCCCTCACGTCAAATGGGATTCGAGGATTTAGCATCCGGCAATTGTTATTTTTGTGTTTGCTTCGGGGCCGGAGGGCGCCTTCGGAAAGCGCCTGGATGGGGATGAATGGCAGGTGCGGCCAACGAATGGAGGGGAATGGGTTTGACTTGTCGCGTGCGATTATGAAACAGGGCTTTTGTTTCGAACGGGGCGTTGAATTATCCCGCAAAACTGGGGGCGCTAATGAAGAATTGTATGCTTTTAGGGGCTGCAGCGGCTTGTTGGATGCTGGCTGGCTGCGGTATGCATTCGTCGCGTGATTCAGACTTCGGAGGGGAATGGGGGTATCCCGCCGAGGCCGCGACGCCGTGGTCAAATCTTGCTGTGCTAAAGGACTATCGGACCGAGCGGGTGGCCAGCGCAAATCGCCAAAACAACGACGATTTTCTGGTCGTCAAGCCGCGCGAGGTGTTCAATCTGGCCACGCTCGATGGGCCGGGCGAAGTGACGCATTTGTGGGTGACAATCGCGACGCCCAATTCCAAACATCTGCGCGATTTGGTGTTGCGCGTTTACTATGATGGCAACTCCTTCCCTTCTGTGGAGTCGCCGATTGGGGATTTCTTTGGCCTGGGACATGCGAAATACTATAATTTCCAGAATTTCGCGCAGGCGATAGGGACCAACAAGGGGATGAATAGTTTCTGGCCTATGCCATTTGAGAAGTCGGCGCGGCTGGAGGTGGCAAATGAGAGCGATCAGCCCATCGAGCGGTTCTATTATTATGTGGATTGGCGCAAACTCCACAAAATGCCGCGCGGCGCTGGGTATTTTCACGCGCAATACCGCCAGGCGTTTCCTTGCCCGGACCGCGAACCATATCTCATTCTCGATACCGAAGGCGGGCGCGGCCAGTATATGGGCGTAAATTTGTCGATCCACACGCAAGTGGATGACTGGTGGGGCGAGGGCGATGACATTATGCTTATCGACGGTGAGGCGTCGCCTTCGCTTTGGGGAACGGGATCAGAGGATTACTTCTGCGGGGCGTGGGGATTCGGAAACGAATTCGCCAACTTGAATTTTGGGATGCCACTGCGGACAAAAATGGATCAGTCGCCCAATAATTTCTGGAATGTGTATCGCTATCACTTCGAGAATCCGGTGGTTTTCTCGCGTTCGATCAAGGTGTGGATCGAACACGGCGCGGACGGCGCAAGCAACACGCGGCGGGGCGGGCGGAACAACGACTATGCGTCCGTGGCATATTGGTATATGGATAAACCCGTGGCGCTGAAAGGGAATATGCCGCCCGCGCCCGAAAGGATCTCGCGCCTCAGGTCGGTTGAACTTCCAGAAGGAGCCATTGAAGCGCATCTGTGCAAAATCGCCGTCTCGGATTCCGAAAACATCGACGCAGGCGAGCAGGATATGAGCGAGTTTGTCAAAGATGGCAACGATTGGCTGGATGGAAATCAGCTGTTTGTGCGCGGCGAAACAAAGAACAGCGTGACAACCCTTACGTGGATTCAGAACAAGCCGGTGGAAGGAGCAGCGGTCTTGCGCATGACGCGGGCCAAGGATTACGGCATAGTGGAAATCGCCCTGGATGGCGATGTGATTGTGCGGCAATTCGACGGATACGCCGAGGCGGTGTCGGGCGCATTGATCCCGCTGGGCGAAAGAAAACTCGCCGAGGGACCTCATCGCCTGACGATACGCGTTACGGGAAAAAATCATTTGTCGGAAAATCTCTTTTGGGGAATGGATTATTTGCGTGTTGGCGGCCAGGCGCCCGCAGTGGAATCAGCGACGCCGATTGTAAATCTCGATGCGCCGCGCTGAATAATCAGGCAGAGAGCGGACCAGGGATTTGATCCGAGGAACCGGGCCGAATGGAAGACGCGCCGCTTTTGCGAATGCAAGGGATTGGAAAATCCTTTTCGGGCCAAACGGTTCTCGACGCCGTGGATTTCACGCTCCGGGCGGGGGAAGTGCATGTGCTGGCGGGAGAAAACGGCGCGGGCAAAAGCACGCTCATCAAAATTCTCGCGGGAGTGCATCGCGAATATCGCGGCGCAATTGAATTGGATGGCGCGCCTGTCCGATTTCGCTCGCCGCATGACGCAGCCCGGCGCGGAATCGCGGTCATTTATCAGGAATTGTCGCTTATTCCTTCGCTTTCGGTGGCAGACAATGTCTTTTTAGGCCGTGAGAAATGCCGCCGCGCCGGGTGGATGAATTTTGCCGGCCAGGAACGGGCATGTCGCGCGCTTTTGGACGAACTCCAACTCGACATGGATCCGCGCCGCGCGGTGGGGGAGTATCCCATTTCTGCCCAGCAGGCGCTTGAGATCGCAAAGGCGCTCGTGTTCGACGCGCGCATTCTCGTCATGGACGAGCCAACCAGCGCCCTCAACGAACCTGAAGTGCGGCGGCTTTTCAAAATCATTGCAGACATGAAAGCAGCAAACCGGGGAATCATCTACATAACGCACAAAATGGAGGAGATTTACCAGATCGCTGATCGGATCACGGTATTGCGTGATGGAAAACTCGTCGGGACCGCGCCCGCAGGTGAATTGCCACGCAACGAACTCGTTCGCTGGATGGTTGGGCGCGAGATCGACGAACAAATTCCGATTGTGGCGGCGGAGGCTGGAGGGCGCGGGACGGAAGAGACTGCCCTGGAGGTGGAGAATTTCACCGTGCCCGATCCGGGCAATGCCGCGCGGCGGATTGTAGATGGGGTTTCTTTTTCGGCGCGTTGCGGCGAGATTCTTGGCATTGGCGGGCTGCAAGGCTCGGGCGCGAGTGAACTTCTCAATGGGCTGTTTGGAACCTTCGGGGCGGTGGCGCATGGGCGCGTTTCGCTTTTCGGAAAGCCGTTTTCGCCGCGCGCGCCCGCCCGGTCCATCAGGAAGGGATTGGTGCTTCTGACAAACGATCGCAAAACCACCGGCCTCGTTCCGGAAATGAGCGTGGCAGGCAACATCACGCTGGCGTCGCTGGCGCGGATTTCGCCGGGCGGATGGATGCGGAATTCGCGCGAGCGCCAGTGCGCAGAAAGCGCCCGCGACGCCTTTTCTCTGCGTTGCGCCTCGCTCGCCCAGCCGATCCGAACGCTGTCGGGAGGCAATCAGCAAAAGGCAATTCTGGCGCGCTGGCTGGCGGCGGAGCCGCGTGTGCTGCTGCTCGATGAGCCGACGCGCGGCGTGGACGTCGGCGCAAAGCGCGAGATTTATGAGTTGATGACGCAGTGGAAGCGGCGCGGTCTGGCGATTGTGCTTATCACGTCGGAAATGCCGGAACTGCTTGCGCTGAGCGACCGCATTCTCGTGCTGCATCGCGGGCGCGCATCGGCGCATTTCGCACGCGGCGAGGCCACGCCTGAGCGCATTCTTCACGCCGCAATGGGACACAAAGGAGCCGCGAATGTGGAGTGATCTCCTCAAAAAGCCGTTTGTCCGCGCACTGCTTGCACTGGCGCTTATTGTTGTTCTTGGGCTGTTTTTCAACGGTGGCGGCGCGTTTTTCAAATGGTCCACGCACCGCGACATGCTGCGCCAGAGCGCTGTTTTCGGCATCCTCGCAGCGGGAATGACGCTCGTGATTATCAGCGGCGGCATCGACCTTGCCGTCGGGAGCGTTCTCGGGCTAACCGCTGTGGTGTTCTCAATTTTCAGCATTCATTGGGGCTGGTCGCCGTTGTGGGCCATTCCGGCGAGCCTCCTTATCGGTGCGGCCTCGGGCGCGTTCTCGGGCGGACTCATCGCCATCTTCCGCATCCAGCCGTTTATCGCGACGCTTGCCATGATGGTCTTCAGCCGCGGCCTGGCGAAATACGTCTCGGGCGGAATGAAGGTCTCGACAATGGTTCCGGCGGGCGGCGGGAGCTTCAACTATGTGCCTCAGCCGCCGATTTACGATTGGATCGACTCGCGCATATTGGGCGGAAATCTGGCTGTTGTGACGCTGATATTCATCGCCTGCCTGCTTGTGTCGTGGGTGATTCTCGCGCGTCTGAGGCTTGGGCGGCACCTGTATGCGATCGGCGGAAACGAAGAAGCGGCGCGGCTTTCCGGTGTTCCCGCCGGATGGGCGAAGGTGTTTGCCTATGGTTTGTGCGGACTGTTTGCGGCGGTAGCGGGCATCTGCCAGGCCGCGCAGGAATACCAGGGCGATCCCGAGGCGGGCGCCACTTACGAATTGACCGCCATTGCCATTGTCGTCATTGGTGGCACGAATCTCATGGGCGGAAGCGGTGGCGTGATGCTGACCTTCCTTGGCGCCCTGACTATCGGTTATCTGCAAAAAATCCTCAGCATTAACGCCGTCGGCGAGGCAAGCCGCCTGATGCTTACCGGCGCAATTATCATCGGGGCTGTTCTCCTGCAACGCACGAGGAAATAGATAAGATCACGTTTCTATTTCACAATGTTCCAACCTGAGGAGATTACAAACATGAGTTCTCGCATTCGGAGCGCGGCGTATGCCGCCTTTATGATGCTGGTGATGGGTTTGGTTTCCGCCGTTTGCGCGCAACAACAGCAACAAACCAAGAAGGGAACGGCTGAGAATCCTTGGCTCATCGGCATGAGCCAGTGCAACCTCGGCGAACCGTGGCGCGTGCAGATGAATGCCGACGTTCGCGCCGCGGCGGAAAAACACCCGGAACTCAAAGTGATTTTCAAGGACGCGCAGAACGACACGCTTCAGCAGCGCGCGCATATCGAGGAATTTATCGGAGCGCCTGTCGATCTGATTATCGTCAGCCCGAAAGAAGCCGCGCCGCTCACGCCGCCCGTCGCCAAGGCCGTCAAGGCGGGCATTCCGGTCATCGTGCTCGACCGCCGTGTGCTCGGCGACCAATATGCGCAATTCATCGGTGCGGACAACAAACTTATCGGCGAGGCGGCGGGAAAATGGATCGCCAAACGCCTGGGCGGGAAAGGGAATGTGGTCGAACTCAAGGGCCTGATGACTAGCACGCCCGGGCAGGACCGCCACAGCGGATTCATAAAGGGCATCGAGGGCAGCGCGATCAAAATCATCTTCGACGTGGACATGCAGTGGCTCGAACCCAACGCGCGCAAGGAGATGGAATCGGCGCTGGCGCGGTTTGATAAAATCGACCTCGTCTATGCGCATAACGACCCGGCGGCGCACGGCGCGTGGCTGGCGGCCAAGGGCGCGGGACGCGAGAAGGACATCGTATTCGTCGGCATCGACGGCCTTCCGCAAGAGGGTCAATCGTATGTGAAGATGAAAATCCTCGACGCCTGTTTCGAATATCCGACGGGCGGCCGCGAGGCCATCGACAGCGCGCTCACGATTTTGAAGGGCGGCTCGGTTCCGAAGGAAATCACGCTGCGATCTCGCGTTTTCACATCCGCGAACCTCGATAAAGGCGGCGACTGGCTCACCAGCGACACGATGAACTCTGCTCCTCCCGCCCCTTCCTCGCAGCCTCCCGCCGCTTCAAAGAATCAGAAAAAAGAAGGCGAATAGCAGGGCGGACGAGATCACGCTACAAGGACACGATTGGAAACTGGCCGGCATTCACGAGCAAATCGACTGGTGCGGCGAACCATCAAGCCTGTCTTGTGTCTTTGAACCAATGCGGTGATTCATTTCACGGCATTTAGGAGAATGAGCCATGAAATGTTGGCGATTGGGTTGTGTTTGGGCTGAAGCGGGGGCGGCGTTGCTGGCGATTGTTTCAGCCGGATGCGCGCTGAATCCGGCAAGGCAAAATCCAGTGGCGCAAAATCCCTTTGCGATGTCCTGGGGATTTCATGGTCCGGGACATGCGGCGCGGGCTTCCTCTTACGATCGCACGGGCGCAAATGCCGACAGCTTCCGCATCGAGGCGGGGGCCACTGCAGTCCTTGCGGACATCGAAGGACCGGGCATCATCCGCCACATCTGGTGCACCACAAACGCCGCGCCGCCCTCGGGACGCAGTCTGATTTTGCGCATCTACTGGGATGGCTCGCCGGTTCCTTCCGTGGAAACGCCGCTCGGAGATTTTTTCGGCGTGGGCAACGGAATGGACGCCAACGTCAATTCCTGGCCGATCTCCGCGACGTCCAAAGGACGCGCGCGAAATTGCTGGTGGCCTATGCCATTTTCCGATAGCGCGCGCGTAACGCTGACAAACGAAAGTCCCGACACAGTTTCCGCCCTTTATTTCTATGTGGATTATCTCGCGCTCGATGGTCCGCCGCCGACTCGCGAGCGCTTCCATGCGCGCTACGCCCAGGCCTATCCGGTGAATTCTCCTCAAAATTACATCTTTTTACGCGCGGAAGGACGCGGACATTATGTGGGGTGCGTATATAGCGTAAGATCGCTCAAGCCGCAGTGGTGGGGCGAAGGCGACGATCTCATTACCGCCGACGGCCACGAGCCGTTGCGCGGCACCGGAACCGAGGATTTCTTTTGCGATGCCTGGGGAATGCGCGAGACGCACTCGCTTTTCCACGGCTCGCCCGTGTGCGAGGGCTACGACACCGCCGGATTGCGAACCTCGATGTATCGCTTCCACATTCTCGATCCCATTCCCTTCGAAAAGCGCATCGAAGTGGCAATCGAACATGGCCACGCCAACGACCGCGCCGACGACCTGTCTTCCGTGGCTTTTTGGTATCAGGAGCCGCCGTTTCCCGAACCGCCGCCTCTGCCTTCGCTGATCGAGCGCCTGACTGGAGACGACAGAATCCAATACATCCAGCGTCGCGCTTGGGCGCTGGCATCCGGCGCTGACGATGCGGGCGCTGCCATGCTCGAAACCTTTTTGGAAAAGGCCGGCACGCCAGAAAACCAGGCGCTAATCCGGGGTCTGATCGCCTATCGCAAAGCGCGCCAGGAGGCTTCGCAGCAGCGCCTCGACGAATTGGAAATTCAGCTTCGCGCGCTCAATGAAATGGTGGAGAAATTGCCCGAAGATCAACGCTTCCAAAAACCGAAAATCGATTTGCCAACAGATAACGACGCGCTTATTCCCGCGCTTGCCGTGCAATGCCGCGCCATTCTGGAACGGGCGCGCCACGATCTGGCGCGGCGCGTAGCACTGGCGCGCGGATTCCAGCCCGGCGACGAAATCATTGTCGAGGCGCGGGATTCACAAGGCCGCCGCACCCAGCCGCCCGCGTATCAGGACTCGAAAGACTTCACCGACAGCTACGCCAAAGTGGACGACCCTCTGCTGATGGGCAGTGGTGCGCGGTTCACTTACGGCAGCGAAGAGCCGTCATGGGCGCGCTTTACTCCCGACTTTCCGCGCGTGGGCCGCTACGAGGTTTTTACGATCTTCTCCTATGGCGGGAACGCCGCCAACACACAGTATGAAGTCCGCCACGCGGATGGGCGCGCTACCATCCCGCTGGCCCAGCATGGACGCCCCAATACGCCAGGACGCAATTGCGCCACATGGCATTCGCTTGGCATATTTCGCTTTGAGAAGGGCCAAAGCGCCGAAAAAGGCAGCGTAGCGCTGCTGGCCGGACCCTCCTCGCAAAATCCAAATCCCACCTTTGAATATCGCGCCTATGCGGACTCAATCCGTTTCGTATATCGGGGTGAATGACTGTCCGCCGCCGCAAGGAGAATCAAGAACATAGAAAATGCCCTCGATATTTACGCACTTTGTCGTTGGATTCGCGGCCGGCGCTGCCTGGAATACACGCGCCAAACCAAGGCCGAAAGGCCTTTGGGCGCTTTCGGTAATTTGCGCGGGGATTCCCGATCTGGATTTGCTTGGGAACCATCTGGGCGTGCCGTATGGAGGTTTGCTGGGGCATCGCGGATTCACGCATTCGCTTTGTTTCGCGGCCCTGTTGTCGGCCCTGGTGGTTTTCGCATTCTATAGGAAAGAAAAGATATTTTCACGGTTCTGGTGGATTCTGTTCGCGTGGTTTTTCGCCGTCACAGCCACGCACGGCATCCTGGACGCCTTTGTGGTGGATGCGCTCGGGCCTCCGCTATTCGCGCCATTCCTCAAGTGGCGCTTTCATTCGCCGTGGAGCCCCATTATTGTGTCGCCCATCACTATCCGCGATCTATTTAGTCCATGGGGTCTGAGCGTATTCCGCAATGAAATACCGTGGATATGGCTGCCCCTATGGACGGGCGTCGGACTCTGGAAGGCACACTGCGCCATGCGAAGCCGCGCCCGCAGCCCACGCGAAGAGCCGGAAGCCAGCGCCTAGCGTCTTGATCTCGCAATAGTTTTTTCTAACCACCCGATTCGCTTTGCATTGTTCTTTTTCTTTTGACTCCGGGGATGGGTTTGCGTTGAATGGCTGGCCGTGGCGCGGGGGAAATGCCAGAAGCGCAAAGTGGCGCGGAAGGCGGGAATCCAACGTCACGCGAGTGTTCTCGTGAAGTTTCTTCCGGGATTTTGTGGGTGATTAGCTCAGATGGCTAGAGTGCCGGCCTCACATGCCGGAGGTCACTGGTTCGATTCCAGTATCACCCACCACCAGAAAACCCAATCAGCAAAAGGAAATCCTGAGAACCCCGAAAAGCCGGGGCAAG
>CAYUNT010000162.1:0-10712 GCA_964446285.1 uncultured Candidatus Sumerlaeota bacterium
GGATATATGCAATAATCCTAAACCAAAGGGGCACCATGTTCCTGTTGCTCCCGAGTGAGCAATCGTCCGGATTTCTTGATTATATCCTTGCGCCATTTTATGCCAAATTCCTTTGATGCTGTTCTCTTTTTCCTGATGCCGCATTTCCAGAGACACATACGCGGTTGAAAAAATGTTGTCTATGGCGAGATCAATACACGCCGAGAGCCGCGGGCCAGCCGGGAGGAGCGGTGAAGCCTTTGCGCAGGTTGGGCAGAAAATCCTCGGACAAGCCCACATCGTAATTGAAAATCACAAATCCGCCGGTCTTGAGCTGGCGCGTGATGCGCAACTGCTCCAATCCGAGGTCGGGCGTCATGCGTCCCGTGGAAATGGCCGTGTAACCCACGCCGGGATAGAGCGGCACGGCGCCTGCGACATAGCCGCTTTGTGTTTCGATCATGCCCTGGAAGTAATTCATGCTTTCGGTGTAGTCCATCGGGCACAGGAAATCCAAATAGCCATTTTGCGCCCACGAAATCCAGTCCTGGCCAATGCTTGTGCGGCAGGAGGGATAGTTGGGGAAAACGGCGGCTGAGATTTTTACATTGGGGCGCACGGCCCGCACGGCCTCGGAGACGCTTCGCACCAGTTTTGCAATTTGCGCGGCCCGCCAGTCGCGATAGGCGCTTTTCAGGCTTCCGCTGTAGCAATCCTGCGGCCAGTTGGTTGCGGTCAGGCCCGTGTCTGCCTGGAACCGCGCGCGGCAGCCGTCGCAATAGCAGCACGTTTCGTCGGGGTAGCGGATATAGTCGAAGTGGATGCCGTCCACGTCGTAGTTCGTTGCGACTTCGAGGAGCGAATCCAATTCGAGTTGTTGGTTGAGAGGATTCGAGGGGCAAAGCCAATCGATGGGATTGCCATTCGCATCTACCTGCGTGCGCGAGGCGGCGCGCATCTGCGAGATGAAATTCGCAGACGCCGTCAGCAAATTCCAGTTCACCTTCCACACATGCACCTGGATTCCGCGCGGGCGGCAGGCCGCGATGCAGGCCGCAATCTGGTCGCCGTATTGATTGTAGTCGTCCGAATGGGGCAAGCAGGCGCTGTTGTAATGCGCGAGGCCGCCCCAGAGCATGTTGGGGAAAATGGCGTTAAAACCGTTGGTGGCGAGGTTGTCCGCAGCGCGCTCCCAATCGCCAGGCCAGGGACCTGTTCCCGAATGGCACCAAACGGCGCGGAACTCAGGGACGATGGGGGTTTGGGCGAGGTAGTAAGCCTCCAGGAGTTGCGCGTGCGATTGCGCGGCCAGATCGAGCGTCTCGCAGAAGGTTCCGGAGGTCAGCGAGGCTTCGGCGGCGGCCTGCAATTGCTCGGCGCTGGCAATGTGGCGGCGGGCGGTTGCCAGGCGCGGGGAGAGACGCCCTTGTTCGAGGATTCCGGCGCGGGCTTCGTCAAAATGCTCCCAAACGCCGATTTTTCCGATGCCCGCGACAGCGCGCGCGGCGGCGTCGGACTTCAGATCGGGCAGAAAATGCGCGGCGAGCGAAAGCATCAAGAGCCGTTTTTTTTCCAGATCGTCATCGAGAAGGACATGAGACATATACGCGCCGTTGGGGGAGAGCAGCCAGGCCGGATACGTGAGCCGCTTTCCCTGCGCGTCTTCCCACCAGGCGAGCACCTGCGTTTGCGCCGACACGGCGCGGGCCGCATAGAAGTTCCACGACGCCTGAAGCGTCCGGCTTGGAGCGCATTCGACAAGGCCCGGCTCGAATTGCATCGCGCCCATTTGAATTTGCTGCCACGAGGTAATTGCCACGCCCAGCAGCGCCGTCACGCGCGATTCCGATGTGTAGAGCGCGATGATTTTTCCGCCGTCCGCCACGAATTGTTCCAGGTGAGTCAATTCCGCGTTTTGCAAGCCGGCATTGTATGGCAGAATGGCCAGGCGTCCGGGGATGGCGGTTTGTTCGGCGGTTTCGTCTGTGATGAACGAGTATTCCAGGCCGGCGCTATCGAGAAGCGAGGCCATGGAATTGGCGAATTGCACGGCGGACCCCGACTCGGGATTGCGCGTTCCCTCGATAATTGTGATGTCGGGCGTATAGGCTTTCAGTTCATTCGCGATGATCGCGGTTGCGCCGTCGCGGGCTTTCCACGGCGAGAAACGAATTCCGTCGATTTGCCCCCAACCCGAGGGGGTTCCCTCGATGACAAAGGAACTTTTATTGAGGCGTGCGGTTTGCCAGCCGTTTTGCAGGGCGGGCACATCCTTGGCATACGATGCGCCGCCGCTGCGAAAAAAGAGCGTGAGGGCGCCTATGGGACCAACATCCTCGATGTAAATGCGCAAGGAAATTACCGAGGGCACAGACAAATCGAGAGAGATGTTGCGATCCCAATAGTTGCGATCGACTGAAGACGTGAACGAGCACGGAAAGCGGACGCCGGGCGATTCGACTCCTTCGATGCCAGCATAGAGTTGAACAGCGGGGGCGCCCGAACCGCGCTGCCATGCCGCGCGGGCCGCGGTTTGCGTAGCGAAGTCGAAGGCGGAGATGCGGATTTCGTCCGTTGCCTGCGCCGCGGTTGTTCCCATTGGCGGACACATTGCTGTCATGCAAAGGGCAAGCACTAATACTGGAAGAAAAAAAGGATGCATTTCCGAATGAGTTTTGCACATTTTCACTGGCGATTCCACCTTTTTATTGGTTGAAGAGTTGGAAAGAAAGCCACATCCAGCGGGCCGGCCCCAAAACGGAAAAGAGTTTAAATGCAGCTGTATGCTGGCAATATATGTTTGCGGCGCAAAATGTATGGGTCATCGAGAATGGCAGGCCAAAGTCCCTTGAAATGCCTCTCTCCGAGGTCTTTTGCAAAGCTTGTCAAAACGATAAAGCAACCCCAAAAATTATATCGCTTGCGCATCGGGCGCGATATTGGGCGCATTCCAGCGTAATGTGAACAAATGACGCCCAAAGGCTGTTTTTTCCTGTTTTTGGTTGCACTTTTGGCTTGCTTTCCCTGGGTTCCTGGGCACTATTGCGTGCTCCGCGAGGGGGCGCACGGAAGCGGCCAGCTCCAATAGCATTCAGGAGCAAATGCCGCTGTCAATGCGCCGCCATTCAGGGATGCCTGAAGTTTGTCTGCAAATCCCGGCGGGAACCCTGGGCAAAACGTCCGGGATGCGGGATGAAATGAATGGACGAAAAGTAATCAAGCCGCCAAGGGTCTTTCGGCAGGCGGATTGTGAACTCCGATGATTAAGCAATAGCTGACATATCGTTTGGATTGCCTCGGCCAGGGTTCCACCTGCATTTTCCGGCTGGCGCGCCACAGGCTCACGCTGCGCGGTGTTTGGCGCGCGTGCAGTTTCGCCGCGTTTTTCCGAAGCAGACTTTCGAACGGATTCTCCCGCCTGACGATCCCTCGCATGGGGGCGTCTGAATGCGATTCCCGCGCTGGGTGGGGGATGGGTTTCGCTCTCGAAGAACGCGCGCGGCGCTCTCGCTGGCCTTTCCGCTTTCGGCCTTTTCCCGGCAGGAAGAGGGTCCTAAGCGTTTTCGTGCAAAAGAGCAATGTCATGCAAGATCATACGCAAGTTGCTGAAGAATTGCGCGGCGCGGATAGCGCGGATGGCGCTCTCGCCGCAGGCGCGCCCGAGGGGACTGCGCTTGCCGGCGGCGAACCATTGCGCGGACGCCTGGGCCGGCCGTCATGGAATGGCCCGGCGGGAATCCGCCATGTGCTCATCGTCGCATCGCCGCTAATTATTACGAACATCACACACTCGCTCAATATGCTGTGCGACCGCATTTTCCTATCCTGGTATTCCAAGGAGTCATTTGCGGCCACGATGCAGGCGGGCATTATTCACTGGACGCTGCTCTCGCTGGCGTTTGCCACAGTGACCTACGCGAGCACGTTCATCGCGCAATACACCGGCGCGAAACGACCGGCGCGGACAGGCCCCGCCCTTTGGCAGGCGCTCTATCTGGCCGTTCTATTTGGAACCGCCCTGCTGATTTTTGTGCCGCTGGCGCCTCCATTTTTCCGCTGGGTGGGGCATGTGGGCATATTGCCTGTGCTGGAAACGCAATACTTCCAGGTGCTGGCTTTGGGGTCCGTGTTTTTCCTGCTCAAAGACTCGCTGAGCTGCTTTTATACGGGGCGCGGAAAAACCGTGATCGTCATGGTGGTGAATGCGCTTGTATGCTATACAAACGTTGTGCTGAACAGCTGGCTGATATTCTCGCCGCCGTGGCCGATTCCCGCTGGAGTGCGCGGGGCGGCGATTGCCACAGTGCTTTCGGGGGCAATTGGCGCGGTGATCTTTGCCGCTCTGATCTTCCGCCCGCGCTATGACAAGCTATACAATGTTTTGCGCGGATGGCGGTTCGATCCCGCTTTGTTCCGCCGCCTGATCCGCTTTGGGATGCCTTCCGGGATTCACGGCTTCATCGACATGATGGCCTTCAGCACGTTCATGCTCGTGGTCGGGAAATTTGGCTTCGAGGCGCAGTTTGCCACCAACGTCGCCATGAATGTGAATCTCCTGCTGTTTATTCCCGCCTTTGGACTGACGCAGGCCTGCACCATCCTCGCCGGGCAGTTCGCGGGCGCGAAAAAACCGCACCTTACCGAGCAAATGACCTCGGGTGTTTTAATTTTATGCGGAATCCATCTGGTGATTTCGTGTTTCCTTTACATCGAAACCCCGCATTTGTTCATCAATTGGTTCCGCGGCAACATCCCCTCGGCAGAATGGGCCAATCTCGTGGCGCTGGCGAAAATGCTGCTCATTGTGGTGGCAATTTATTCCATATTCGACGCCATCAATCTTGCCTTTAGCGGAACGCTCAAGGGCGCGGGCGATACGCATTTCGTGATGTTGCTGTCGCTCGTGTTCTCGCATTTGCTGCTCGTGGGACCATGCGCGATTCTTGTTTTGCTCCGCCACAGGCTTTCGCAAACGCAGGGGCTGATGCTCGCGTGGATTTTCTGTTCGCTGTATATTTTCTTCCTCGCCCTGGCCTTTACGCTGCGCTACCGGGCGGGGAAATGGAAAACGATGCAGGTGATCGAAGAAGAACCGATAGAAATCGACGAAGGCCCCAATGGCGATTTCGCCCCTTCCGCGGAAAATGCGCTTCCGGCGGGATAACGCGCGGAGGCGGGCACTTGGATCAGTTGGAGACTGGCGGCGTGGAGGGATTGGTTGTGATGGAGAAATCTTCCGGCAACGCCGCCAGCAGGGCCTCTTTGAACTCGCGAATCGATGCATAGCGCTGCGCCGCATCGCTGTGGCTTGCGCGGTGGATGACCCATGATACGGTGGCGGGGATGTTCGGACAGGCAACGTGGAGAGGCGGGACGTTTCCGTGCGGTGGGTTGGAGCGGGTAAAGAGGCTCCAAAACGTATGCGCTAGCGCGAATTGATCGCTTCGTTCGTTGGCGGGAACGGATTGATACAGCTCGGGCGCCATGAAGGCAGGGGTTCCCATGATGAGCGCTTCGATGCGCCGCAGCTCTTCCTTGAACGTGGGGCGGACGGCGCGGCTGATGCCGAAATCGCCCAGTTTCACAACTCCATCGGCGGATACGAATATGTTCGCGGGCTTGATATCTCCATGAATCACACCCTTGTTGTGGAGATACGTGAGGGCGTCGCAGGATTGCTGGATAATCGAGCGAAGCCGGGGCAGGGCCATTGCGCCGGCCTGGAGTTGGCGAAGGAGCGAACCGCCCTCCACCCATTCCATCGCAATGAAAAACGTGTGGCCGGTGTTGCCGGCGTCGTGAATCTGCACAACGTTGGGATGATTGAGCTGCGCCATGATGCGGGCTTCGCGCAGGAATCGCTCGACGGCATCGGCGGTGTCTTCGCGGGCGCGCAACAGCACTTTCAGGGCCACAATGCGGTCCAGGCTGACCTGGAGGGCGCGCTCCACCGTCCCCCTCGCGCCGCCGCCAATAACCGCGAGCATTTTGTAGCCATGATCCCGCTCGCCCTCGCGCCGGCCCGGGGCGTTTTCTTCTTTGCTTTCGTTGGATTCGGAAGTGGCTTCAGAAGTCCGGCTCCTGGATGAAGAGGATGTGGCGTTATCGAGTCCGGAAGATGACTCCTGCTGGGCGGAAATATGTTCCGGAGCATCAACATCGGCTTTCTCCATCACAGGTTCGGTTTGCTGCAGCACGGGAGGAACTGGCGCTGGAGGAATCTTCTTCGGAATATCGACCTCATCCCATTCGCGGCCCGACATCACATAAACTTCCGTTGGGGCCTTGAGCAATTCCGCAGGAGGAGAAGGAAAAATGGCAGGAGAGGGCGGCGGGGCGGGCGCCTCGACGGCGGGCGCGGGGATGCCTTTCGCCCGGCGCAGCAGCCGTTCGATCGTCTCCAGGAAATTGGTTTCCACGAAAGGCTTTTCGAGATAGTGGTCCGCGCCGATGCGCAGCATCTCGAGCTCCCAGCGCTTGGGGTCGGGGATGCTGGAACAAATCACAATCGGGATAGAGGCGTGATCGGGAAACGAACGCAAAACACGGCAGATTTCCTGGCCTTCCATCGAGGGGAGATTCAAATCGAGAACAACAAGGTCGGGCGCTTGCGCGAAACAGGCGTTGAGTCCATCCAAACCGTCCTGGAACAAGCGGACCCGGGAATATCCCGCGTCCAGAAGCAATTCCTCGATAAATGGGCCGAAATCGAGATCGTCCTCGATGATGTAAATCATGCTCTGCGCGATGCGCAAATCCAGGCTCATGACTTTTCTCGCTCGTGATTCACATGTTCCGAAGCGGAATCGGACGAAGGAAGGCCGGGCGAAGATGCTTCGGAAGATATTCCGGGCGTGAATCGGCGCGGAAGCCGGACGAGAAACCGCGCGCCTCCCGCGGCAGGGCATTCAAGCCGTATGGCGCCGCCGAGGAGGCGCAGGAGTTTGCGCGTCGAGGCCAGGCCGATGCCGAATCCGCTGCGCGTCTCGCCCGGGGCGCGATAAAATTCATCGAAAAGCCGGTCCTGGATTTCCGGCGCGATAGGAAGCCCGTCGTTCCAGATGGAAAAACGAATTTCTTCTTCGAACACCTCGATTTGCATCTCGATCGCTGAGGCCGCGTAGCTGATCGCGTTGTCGATGAGATTTTGAAATACACGGCCCAGCTGGACGGCGTCACTGGCTACGTGTATTGGCGGCAGGGCGCGCGCCTCGTCAATCGTGCGGCCCTGGATGCGAATGGCAAGTTCGGGCCGCTTTTCCGCCAGCAGGACTGTTAAATCTCGCAAATGCGCGAGAAGGTCGTAAGTTTCGAAGCGCAGGCTGATGCTTCCGCGGTCGAGTTGCTCGACTTCAAGCTGGCGCTGGACAATTTCCTGAAGGCGTTTGGCGGCGCTGAGGATATGATCGGCGCGCTGGTGGTCGCGCGGAGAAAGGCCGCCGCTTTCCGCGAGTTTCCCGGCGAATCCGGCGATGGCCGCGAGCGGCTTGATGATGTCGTGCATAATGAATCTGTAAAATTGTTCTTTTTCGCGCTGGGCCTCGCGCAGCCGGCTTTCGGCTTCTTTTTCTCGCGTGATGTCGCGGTAGATCGCCATGCACAACGGCGGTTCGCACTGCAACTGCGCGAAACGCACCGAGACGATGCGCTCGCTGCCTCCGGGGCGGCGCACAACCTCCTCGCGCCCGGATGACGGTTCCGAACTGCTTAGATCGGGAGGGCCTCCTCCCCACAGCTCCGGCGTTTGCTTCAGCAGGTCGCCTGGCGAACGCCCGGTAAGTTCGACCATCGCCGGATTGCAAAAGCAAACGCGCCCTTCCGAGTCGAATGCCGCAACTCCGTCGGCCATATTCTTATATACGAGCGCATAGCGGCGCACTTCGGCTTCGAGGCGAAGGCGTTCGGTTTCGTCGCGCTGCACGCCAACAAAGCCGATGACTTTTCCCAATGGATCGCGCACCGGCGCAATCGTGTCCATTGCGTGGTATAGCGTTCCGTCTTTTTTGCGGTTGATAAAATCCGTCCGCCAGACCTGGCCGGACGTCAGTTTTTCCCATCCACGCTGATAGAACTCGTGATCGTGTTTTCCACTTTTCAGCAATCGGGGCGTATGGCCGGCCGCCTCATTCCGGCCATAGCCCGTGATCTCCTCAAATGCTGGATTCACGTATTGAATCACGCCGCGGTCGTCGGTAAGGACCACAGCCTCCCCGACGGATTCCACGGCGGTTGCCAGCGTTCGCAGGCGCTGCTCGATGTGGCGCCGAAACGAAATGTCGCGCACAAGGTAAAAGTTCCCGGTGGCGGCACCATCCGAACCCGTCAAGGCGGCGGCGGCTGTTTCGCCCGGGAACACCTTTCCGCTTTTGGAACGATATTGAACAACGCTCGCCCGCGTTGGGTCTTGCGTGTCCACTTGCACAGGACCGATCCGGCGGTCGAATTCCTCGCGGCAGACAATCAGCTGATCCAGGGGCAACCCCGCCAGTTCTTCGCGCGAATACTCGAAAACCGACGCCGCTGCCGGATTGGCCGCCTGGATGATTCCCTGTGGCGATACAATCAGCATGGCGGTGGAAGATTGCTCAAAGATGCAGCAATAGCGTTCCGCCGGACATGGCAACAATCTGGACAGCTCCATGTGCGATGCTTCCATCCCAATTGGATATGTGTTTTCGCTGCAAAAGTGGAATGGGGAAGGCGCGCGTTACAGAGAGGATTTCAGCGATTCGACGCCATCGCGCAGACCCATAAGCAGCATTCCCAGATTGGCCTTGGGGTTTGTGGTGATCACGAGCGCCGAGCCATTGGTTTCCGGAATCTGCATAACAACCATGTAGCCCTTCGATCCGCGAATAATCACGTGCTCGAGATCGCCGTTGCCGAATGTGCCGTTGTTCTTGTTGCACAATCCGACGGTGGCCGCCGTGACGGCTGCCAGGCGCTCTTCCGGAATCCCTTTGCTGGACATGATCGAGGCGAGCATCAAGCCGTCGCGCGACACTACGCCGGCGTCCACGATGTCGTCCGTGTCGTTCACGAAGTCCCGCAGTGCTTTTTCAACTTGTTCTCTTCTAGCCATGTGAATTGCTCCTTCGAGGAATAAATTATGAGAATGGGGAACAGAGCGCAGTCCGGTCCGGGACGCGGCCCGGAGCGCGGCCTTGCTATAGGACTCTTTTATATTACGAATCTTGCATGGATGTGCCTAGCGGGCCTGCTTGATGAGGTTCTCGATCAGGATGCGGCTGATGCCGCTGCAATCGGCCATGCGGTCCAGGCGGTCTTCAGAATACGAGAGGTTGATAACGAGCATGTCGAGATCGAGAATTTTCAGGAGGCTGCGATAATAATCGCCCGCCAGTTTGCGGTCGGGCACTTCGGCGAGAATGGCCTCAAAACCGCGCGAGCGAATCACGTTCATGACGACCTCGCACCAGTAGGGATCCAGCCCCACGCGGACGTGCGCCATGCCGATGGCCCAGCGGCGGTTGAAATACTCTTCGTCGTAGCGGCCCTCAAACAGCTGGCCGAGCCACACGGCGTGAGTTCCCTTCAGGCGATCGATCTGCCCTTCGAGAAACTTGGCCGTAGCGGGGAATTTTCCCAGGGTCTCGTAGAATTCGTCCGTGATGGCTTTCCCATACTTGGCCACGACCGGACCGAGCGCCTTGAGATTGCGCACGTCCTCGTCGTTGAAGTTCAGAAACTTCTTCATCTCAAGAAAGACTTCATACGTAGTGGGCATAATTCGGCTCCTTTTTCATGGAGTGAAGATGCGGGATGGTGGACCGTGGAGGGCCGTTTCCGCAAATTTGAACAAGTCGGTGGACTTACAGTCCTCCGCCTTCTTTGGCGTCCAGGATTGCGCGCAACTCCGCCCTGGCGGTTTCCATCGCCTCGAGGACAAGCGCCAGATTGCCGCGTTTGTTGATGTGCGCGCCGAGGATATACTTGGGCGGCACGGCCAGAATCACAATCTGACCTTCCGCGCCCTTGATGATGGAATAGTCAAACTCGCCGATATCGAAGGTTTTGCCATTGCGGCGGCAAATTTCGACCGTGGAGGCGCATAGCGGCGAAAGCCTTGCTTCCTCGTGGCCTTTGCGAGTGAGAGCGCAAAGCGTCAGACCGTCGCTCGTGGCGAGAAGAACGCTGCTCACCTGGCTTACGTTGCGCTTCAGTTGCTGCAAACGCTCGCGCAGCAAGGTTGTTTTGCGCCGCGGGCGGGCCGCCGCCAGAGGCGCCGCTGCTTCTTCCCTCTTCGGGTCGTTTGAGCCGCCGCCGGGAATGCCGGCGCCGCTGGGACTGGCATTTTGCATTTCATCGGCAGTTGTGGACACAACAATACCCCTTTGCTTCGGAGGAAGGTCATTCGCTCCGATACGCTTGCGCACTTGACGAACAAAGATGCTAAATTGAACGCCCTCTCAAATTCCCAATCCCATGTTTCTAGGTGTTATTTTATTCGCGTTTCCCGCGGCGGTCAACCCCAATTGAGCGGTTTTGCGCATATACGGGTAATTTGTGGATTTCATTGGTTCCAACAAAGAAAAAGGCAAAATGGGAGTTGTGGGTTGTGAGAAAGAGTGGAGAGAAAGAAAGGCTGAGGAAAAAAGGGTAATAATGCCAGGACAATTCCGTAAATGCTTCTCACGGGTTTATAAGGGGATGCACGGGGCTTTGCATTTCAGCAACTCGTGAGCCTGTGCACAAGGCCTGAAGGGCTGAAA
>CAYUNT010000163.1:0-10701 GCA_964446285.1 uncultured Candidatus Sumerlaeota bacterium
AACACTTCCCAAACCAACCCGCCCAGGGCAACCGCCTTCATGGTTTTCGGGGCTGCTTCCTTGCCGAGCCTGCGGCGCTCCGGGAATAGCACCCATTTCGCCTGCTGTCATTGCTCAGAAGCGCCACACTCCTGCATCTCTTTATATAATGCGGCATATTCGCTCGCGATGCGCTCGATGGAAAAACGTTCAAGAATCGCGGCGCGCGAGCAAGCGCCCGTTTCGCGCGCCAGGGCTTCGTTGCCGAGCAGAGTGGCAAGATGCCCCGCCAGTTCGTCTGCGGCATCGGCGGAATCGGGCGAAAATAAAAGTGTTTCTTGGGAATCGCGGACTATTTCGAGCACGCCGTCGATGCGCGAGACGGCGCACGGCAAACCTGTGGCCATTGCTTCGAGAAGGGCGTTTGGCATTCCCTCGGCGCGTGAAGGCAGCGCGAACGCATCCGCCGCGCGCAGCCATTCTTCCGAATTCTCCACCGCGCCCGTGAATCGAACGCTCTGCTCCAGGCCGTTTTCGCGCAAAAGGCGCGCAATGTCCTCGCGGCAGTTTTCCACAGGCAGATACGGATGCCTCTCTGGTCCGATCATAAGCAGCGCCGCGCCCGGAATCCGCTTCGCCACGCGAATCCACGCCTCCGCCAGCAAATCCGCCCCCTTGCGCCGCGACACCAGCCCCATGAACGCCACGCACTTGCTTTCCGGGGCGATTCCCAGCCGCTGGCGCAAGGCGCGTTTTTCCGCCGCGTCCGCCGCCGGACGGAATCGCGCCGTGTCCACTCCGTTTGGAATGAATCGAATACGCTCGGGCGCGATTCCCAGCCGCGCCAGGTCGCGTTCGAGTGAACGGCTGATCGCCACGAAGCGGTCGTTAAGCAGGAACAACTTCCGCTTCAGAACGCGCCCATGCCCCGCGCCATGCCAACTTAAATCGGAGCCGGAGAGAGTGAGCTTGACCAGTGAACGCTTTCCGAGCCGCCAGCGTTCGAATCCAGCCGCGAAGGAGTGCGCGTAACCGCCGTGAACATGCAAAATATCGAATTCATCGGCGTGGCGGCGAATCCATTGCGCCAAGCGCAACACAAACCGCCAGTTCGCAATCCGCCCCGCGCCGTTGGGCAATTCGTGAATTGGAATCGGCAGCGAGCCTGCTTGTTGCGCTTCCGGCTTTCCTGGCTTGGGCCGCGCGCCATAGCGCCCGGCGACAAATTGCACGGGAATCCCCTGCGCGCCCAATGCGCGGGCGAGCGAAAACGCCTGTCCCGCCGCGCCGCTCACTCGCCGCTCCAGCGAGTCGCACACCATCAGAATTCGCGGCGGATTCGAAGAGGAAGTATGGCCCGTCAAGACGCGATTCACTCCGGCAGATTGGGCGGATCGAGAAAAACGCGCGGATTGGGATTCAGAATCAGGCTTTGCGCCGCGCGGACCAGATAAGGGTTTTGGCGCGCCGCGGATTGCGAGGCGCGATCATAAATCCCATCCACTTCCAGAGAATCGGAAAATCATTCAGCCTGTGAAGCAAGGGAATATGCAGCGCCAGCCCCCGGCATGAAAAATCGTCAAACCCGCGGTTGGCGAACAATTCATCCAGTGCGTCCGGCGTCCAATGACGGTAGTGTTTGGGTTCGAGCGGCAGGTTGATCGAGGGCGTCGAAAGGCACAACCGGCCGCCCGGCTTGAGAACGCGCGCGATTTCGGCGATCAGTCCCGGCATGGCGTCGGGCGGAATGTGCTCGATCACTTCGAGCGATGTCACGGCATCAAACGCGCCGTCCGGGAAATCGAGCGTGCGGCCATTGGCCAGGAGGAATTCCCCTTCGGGAACCAGCGCGCGGGCGAAACGCAAGGCGCGTTCGCTGATGTCAATCCCGGCCACACGCGCCGCGCCCGCCTTGACGAGCGCTGATGTGAAGCGCCCGTCGCCGCATCCGATGTCAAGAACCGCCTTTCCCGCCAGCGGCCCGAGCATCGAAAGCACAATCTCCGTGCGCAAATTGTAGTAGCGAAGCGTGTTGCGCCGGAGCATCCAATGGTATGGATATTCGTATTCCGATTCCTGAATATCACGCCGTTCATCCGTCATTGGAAACCACACAGAGAAATGATGCGCGCAGCCGCCACGGTAATCGGGAAACAACGCGCGGCGGGCGGCAACGCTTCAAGCGCTAAATCCGCGCAGGCAAATCATATTGTTCCACGTTGAAAAGGAAAGGTGATTTTGCGGAACCTCGCCTCTTGCTGCCGTTTCCTCGCAAGGCGCCAAACACAAGTGCCTCACCCAGTTTCAAAAATCGCCTGGACCGATGGCGGGCGTTTCATATCCACTTTCCACGCCACTGGCGGACCCGCTCGGGTGAAGTCTCCGCCTCAAGCATGGATGATGTGAAACTTCAAGACTCAGGAGAACGATACAATGAATCTCCCTCACAGGACAATGTCTCCAGCGATTTTGTTGATGGCCGCCGCTTGTGCGGTTATGGAGTCCGCGCCGCTTCGCGCCCAGGAGCAAGAGGCTGCGAAAGACTCCTCGACAAAAGCGGCAGCCCCCGCATTCGCATCTGCCCCCGTGCCCGCGCTTGCATCCGCCTCTGCGCCGAATCCGGCCGTTTTCGCCGCCTCGGCGTTTGGGGCGCGGGGCGATGGGCGCACGGACGATACGCGCGCCATCCAAGCGGCCATCGATGCGGCGGGCAAACAGGGCGGCGTGGTTTCGCTCGCGCAGGGCCAATTCCTTATCGAAGGCAGCCTCACAATTCCCACGGGCGTTACGTTGCGCGGCGCGTGGGAAGCCCCCCATCACGGCATTCTCACTAAAAACACCGTGCTCCTGGCCACGCGCGGACACGGTTCGGAGGAAGGCCCCGCGCTCATCGAGATGCAGCAAAGCAGCGCCATCGAGGGGCTGACAATTTTCCATCCGCGCCAGAATCCCAACGAAATCGTTCCGTATCCCTGGGCGATTCACGGCACGGGAATGCACAACACGATTGAAAATGTAACGCTCGTGAACGCCTACAACGGAATCGCCATCGGGCCGGAATGCAACGAACTCCACCTGATCCGCAACGTCTTTGGGTGCCCGCTGCGGCGCGGAATTCAAATCGATGGCACAACAGATATTGGCCGCATCGAAAACGTCCACTTCAACATCCACTACTGGAAACGCGCGGATGCGCCCAACGGCCCCGCCAGCGAATCGCCCGCCGAACCGTATCGCGTGTGGGTTCAGGACCACCTCGAAGCCTTCATTTTCGGGCGCACGGATTGGGAATCCGTCAAGGACACGTTCACCTACGGGGCGTATATCGGATACAAATTTGTGGATATGGGCCGCGGCGCGATGAACGGCAGCCTCGTGGGCATCGGGGCGGACGGGTGCATTTACGGGATGCGCATCGAGCGGATTCAGCCGATGGGATTGCTCGTTACTAACGGCCAGTTCGCCTCGTTCCGCCACCCGGAAATGCCGCCGCGGACTTGCGATCCGCCGGTCAGCAACATCGTCACAGACGCGGGGTTCGAGGGGAATTTGTCGTTCGTGAATTGCAGCACATGGGGCGGAAACGGCGTGGCTTGGCTTCGCGGCGGGCCGCATGGCGTCGTGCGGTTCAGCGATAGTTATTTCCGCGACTGGCATTCCTACGAGAAGGGCCGCGTGGCCATCGACGCCGACGGCCCGGCGCTTCAGGTGCGTGGATGCGCCTTCGCGTCGGGGGGCGGAAAAGTCGTCCTGGGTCCGAAAACTCGCGCCGCCGTGATTTCCGAAAACCTCTTCGCGAATGCCAAATCAGACGATGTGAGCGTGGCCAAGTCTTCTTCGGAAATTTTGATTCGCGACAATTCCAGGCCATAAGTCGCATTCCCCGGGCTGGTCCTCTCTGTTCTTTTCGATAATTTTGTGTTTCCTTCGGCAAAAATCGAATTCTCTGTGCGAAATTTCAATTCCCCGTTGCCAAAATCAGAAATGTGTTCATACTGAATGTTGGAGGCAGGGGAATAACAACCGGCATGTTCATGCCTTGGTCCTCGCCCTTGCCTGCGCTCATGTTTCGCCGCATTGAGGAAAGGATTCATGGCATTTAAGACGTTTTTCGCCGGTTCCAATGAATTGCGCCGCCGCGCTGTGGTTGTGTCGCTTTGCTATCCCGAGCCAGGAACAATCGGTTCTCTGCTCGCCGGAACGCTGGGGGAATTGGACACAGCGCGTCTTCAGAAGATCGTCGCGGATCAAGTGCTGCGCCAGGTGTTGCCGGTTGGCGACGAATTCACGTGCTTTGTGCATTACCGCCCCCGCGACCGGCGCGCGCAAATTGAACGCTGGCTTCACTGGGCGTTTCGGCGCGCGCATTTTTCGCCTTGCTCCGACGCGCCGGGGGCGGAGTTCGTCGCCCACGATTTCGAGTTCGCATTCGGGCACGGCGCGGATCGCGTTGTCCGCGTAAGTTCGAGTTGCCTCGATTTGGATCGCGAAACAATTGAGCGCGTATTCACCGCCCTCGACTCCTGCGAAGCCATCGTGGGTCCGTCCGGCGACGAATCGGCGTATTTGGTGGGATTGCGGCGGCCTCAGAACGGGCTTTTTGATGGCTTGCCCTGGAATGAACCGGGGGCCTTTCCCGCCCTGCTCGAACGCCTGGAATCGATAGGCATCGATTTCGAGGTACTGCCCGATGCGCTCGACGTGAATTCCATTCTTGATCTCAGCGAAATTCCCGCTGAACGATGGACGCGGTTTCAACCCGCGCTGAAAGAACAACTACGAATGATCGGGTTCGGATACCTCGTCAATTCCTGAGAGTTGGCGCCAGCACAAATACAACAGGATTTCCTTGCATGGATTGGACAATTCCGCGCCGTCCGCTCGGCGCAACAGGCTTGATGGTTTCCGAAGTTGGCTTTGGCGCGCTGGAAATCGGGCGCGATTGGGCGCCGGACGTGAACGCCGATCCTTCGCATCCGAGCGCCGAAGAAGCCGCGCGCACGCTCAACGCCGTGCTCGATATGGGCATCAATTTTATCGATACCGCGCCGGCCTATTGGAATTCCGAGGAGTTTATAGGGCGGGCGCTCGCCGGGCGGCGTGAGGAATTCGTCCTTGCAACCAAGGTGGGCGAACACTGCGACCGCTCGGGGTCGGTGTATGACTATTCGCGCGAGGCGGCGCTGCGATTTATCGACCAGAGTTTGCGGCGGCTGCGGACGGATCGCATCGACCTGATTCAGATTCATTCGGCGTCGATGGACGTGCTCAACCGCGGAGAAACACTAGCGGCGCTTGAAGAAGCGCGCCAAGCGGGCAAAGTGCTTCATATCGGGATGTCGGGCGGCGTGGCCGAGGCGGTGCGCGCCATCGAGATTGGCGGATTCGAGACGGTGCAGATTCCATACAATTTATTGAATATATCCGCCGAAGACCATCTGCTGCCGCTGGCGCGCGAAAAGCAAGTTGGCGTCATCATTATGCGGCCCCTTGCGGGCGGAAAGCTCACGGAAAAATTCGAGCGCCTGCAAAACGCGGCGTTGCGCGAAGCAATTCGCGAGATCGCCACACGCTTTACGAAGGCAGGAGCGGCGGGAAAGAGAGCGTCGGACTGTGCGGCGGAGAGTGTGTCCGGCGAGTTGCCTGAAGACTTGGCGCATTTGGCCCTCGGATATGTCCTTGCCGCGCCAGAGGTTTCCACGATTATCGCAGGGAGCCGCCGCATCGATGCGGTGCGCTCGAATTTGACGGCCTCGCGCCACCCGCTGGCGGCTGCGCTGGTCGAGCGCCTCCGCGCCCATTGCCGCCCCCTTGCCGTGCGAACCTGGTAAATGATGCTGTTTCAGAGGACTTAATGTTCCACGTTTTCTTTTCAGGCGTTGGTCTTCTTTTTTATCTCTACATATTTTGGCGAATGGCGGCGACTCCCTGGTTTCGCGGGCGCGCCTCGCGAATCATCCTGGGAGCGGTGCTGCTATTTTTGTGGGCAAGCTATCCTTTGGCCCGGACGCTGGGGGCGCGCCATCTGCATCTGATGGAAGCTCCCATGGAATTCGTCGGGGCCATGTGGATAGGGGTGATGCTGCTTCTCCTGTGCGCCCTGCTGGCTTCGGAATTTGTGACGGTGTCGGCCGTGGCGCTGGGCTGGATGCTCCGGCGATGGGGAACGGATAAATCTAAGCGGCGACTGGCTTTTCTGGCCGCGCCCAACGCCAAACCCGGACCCTGGATTCGCATGGGGGCGGTGGTTGCGGCGGGCGCGTTGAGTTTTCTTGCGCTCGTGCAGGGGATGCGGCCGCCTGTCGTTGTGGATTATGAAGTCCGCCTCCCGGGGCTTGCTCGAGAGCACAATGGCCTCACATTGGTGGAAGTCTCAGACACGCACCTTGGCACGATGATTGGATCGCGCTGGATGGCTCGCATCGTGCGGCGGGTCAACGAGATGAAGCCTGACATCGTGGCGCTGGTGGGCGATATTGTGGAAGGCAACGCCGAGGAATACCCCGAATCGATGCAGGCGGCCCTCCGAGAACTCCGCGCGCCGCTGGGGGTGTGGGCGGTTACGGGAAATCACGAATTCTATGGTGGCATCGAAGGCAATGTGAAGTGGCTGGAGGAATCGGGCTGCCAGATGTTGCGCGATCGATGGGCCGAAGCCGCTCCGGGCCTGGTGATCGCCGGAATCGACGACCGCCACAGACGCGGGGACAAGAGCAGAGGCGGCAATGGCGTCCAGAGCGGCGATTCCACATCCCAAATTTCGCCCAATGTGATAGCCGTGAAACGCGCGCTTTCCGGGCGTCCTTCAAGCGCGGCGACCATTTTCCTCGCCCATACGCCGCGCGCGGAAGTGGCCGATGAGGCATCGAGCGCAGGCGCGGGTCTGATGCTCTCCGGACACACGCACGCCGGGCAAATCTGGCCATTCAGTTACCTGGTGAAGGCTGAATTCCCCTTGTTCACTGGGCGCTACGACGTGAACGGCATGACCGCGATCGTCTGCCGCGGCACAGGCACATGGGGTCCGCGCATGAGGCTTTGGCGTCCGGGCGAAATCATCCGCATCCGCCTGCAATGCGCGGAATGACAATACATATATTTACCACGAAAAATTAATACGCGCGCGCGTAGAGGACGCGGTGGACGGCGGGTTTGCCGCTGAAGATGTCTTTTTCGCCCGGTTCCGCGCTCCTCACGGCGGCCACCTTCGCCAGGTCCACTCCCGAACCCGCCGCAAACGCCTCGGGCGGCACTTGGCCCGCAAGCGGCAGACACCGGATCGTCGCCTTGGTTTCTTCTTTGATCGCCAGTTCGGTTTCCGCCGTGCCGTCCCAGCCGCATTCGAGGAATCCGCGCTTGGAATCAAGCATTTCCTTGAATTCGGCGTATGTGGCCGGGCGGCGCGTGCTGGCCTCGCGGAAGGATTTCGCCCGCTCGAACAAACTCTTTTGAACCGCGTCGAGCAGTCCGCGCACGCGTTCGACGACTTCGGCATCGGGCACAAAGGCCTTCTCGCGCGTGTCGCGCCGCGCAATCACGACCGATCCCTTCTGCACATCCTTCGGGCCGACCTCGATGCGCAGCGGCACGCCTTTCATTTCCCATTCGTTGAATTTCCAGCCGGGCGAGAAGGTGTCGCGCAGGTCTGTCTCGCACCGCACGCCTGCCGCGCGCAAATCGGCGGCGATTCTCTGGATTTTCTCGATGATCTGCGCGTTGACGTCGTCGCTCTTGAAAATCGGCACGAGCACGACCTGCTTGGGCGCCAGGCGCGGCGGCAGCATCAAGCCCTTGTCGTCGCCATGCGCCATCACCAGACCGCCCACAAGGCGCGTCGAAACGCCCCACGACGTCTGCCACGCAAATTTCTCCGTGTTGTCCTGATCGAGGAACTTGATCTCGAACACGCGCGCGAAATTCTGGCCGAGGAAGTGTGACGTCCCGGCCTGGAGCGCGAGGCCGTCTTGCATCAGCGCCTCGATGCAGAACGTATCTACCGCGCCCGCGAATTTTTCGCTATCGGTCTTGCGTCCCGGAACGACGGGCATGGCCATTTCCATTTCGGCGAAATCGCGATAGACTTCAAGCATCTGCAACGTTTCGCGCCGCGCCTCTTCTTCGGTGCGGTGGACGGTGTGGCCTTCCTGCCAGAGGAATTCCGCGGTGCGCAGGAACAGGCGCGTGCGTTTTTCCCAGCGCACGACGTTTGCCCACTGGTTGATGAGCAGCGGCAGATCGCGATACGACTGAACCCACTTGGCGTAAATCGAGCAGATGATGGCCTCGCTGGTGGGGCGGATGGCCAGGCGTTCTTCGAGAGGTTCGTTGCCGCCGTGCGTCACCCACGCCACCTCGGGCGCGAATCCCTCGACGTGTTCGGCTTCCTTGGCGAAATACGATTCGGGCACAAAGAGCGGAAAATAGGCGTTTTCGTGGCCTGTGGCCTTGAAACGGCGGTCGAGCGCGTCGCGCATCGCCTCCCAAAGGGCGTATCCATACGGCTTGATGACCATGCAGCCGCGAATGCCCGAGTAGTCGGCCAGTCCGGCGCGGCGCACCACCTGATTATACCACTCCGAGAAATTCTCCTCGCGAGTGGGGAGTTTCATTTCGTCATCTTTGCCCTTGGGCTTCTGATCAAAATCTTCTGTGATTTTCTCGGCCACGATTATTGTTCCTCTCTGACGGATGGAATAAGGAAATCGACATTAACAGGACCGGTCAGCGTGTGCTGACCGAAATGGAGCGAAAGCCTATCCGCCCCCCGCCCGCAGCGCAAGGCCCATCCGGCGCTTCATGAGGGAGATTTTCCTCTCCACAAATTGCAGGGGCGTTGGTTGTCTCAGATGATATTGGCAATAGTAAGAAATCGCGTCAGGATGTTGCCCTGCCCCGCCCCAAATAATTTCAAATAAACAGATTGAATTCTATAAAATATCGTGTAAAATAATTATTGTGATGGGTGGGATAGCTGGATGGAATTCGGGCCGGTTTTTTCATCACGAGAGAATATCTGGAGGCAGCTAAATGAAGCCAAGAGCAGCGTATCTCTTCCTGTGTGCAGGGGCGGTGGCCGCAATGTTCGCGATCACCACGCCAGCGCGCGCCAGCATTGCCTATGGAAGCATCAACAATTTCGACACAGTGAACGACACCGGCGTCCCATGCCACGGCTTTGAAATCGAAATCGATGACATTCACAGCAAAGACATCACCTACACCTACGACTGGAACCACTATGGCGTGCCAAAAATAACCGAAGACAATACAGACCCGCTGCACCCCAAGGTGTTCGTCCGCTACGAAAGCGCCAAAAAACCAGATGGAACCTGGGCGGCCTTCACCGCGGTTCCATCCGGGCCGATTTCCCCAACCGATGGCCACCAATTCACCAATCCATCGGTCAACTTTGGCGGCGAGCATTTTGGCGTTGGATTTTACGGGACGCCAACCGCAGTCAAGTATAACTGGTTGATTGACGACGGGGCTGGCAACCTGGTTCATGGCGGCGCTGTGAATATCTCCACCCCGGCATTTACCTACTTCCCGCCTGTAAATGCCGTCCCGGCGCAGGTTCAGGCGGTTATTGTCCCTCCGCCGCCGCCCGCGCCGCCTCCCTTGGAATTTGGAGAGGCTTCCTGGGTGAAGGAAACCCGGACGCAGACCCACAATAACAACAAAGTCGAACTTCGGGACCTTGTTTCCGATGACCCCAACGACCCCAATGACAGAAACTGGAAGAACGGCGAGCCGGATGAGGTCGAGGTCGAATGGCAGTTGATGCAAACAGACTATAACTCAGGCGACGGAGGCCCAAATGGCAAACTGGAAGGCGCTCCGGAAGAGTTGCCGAACGGCGATGAAATCATTACGCGGCGCTATGACTTCTTCAAATATGTGGGTCCCATTGACACGGAAACTGGCGAGGCCATGGCCGATTCCGTCGGTCCCGATGGCATTCATGGCGTGGGCGTTAAGACCATCAATGGCGTCGAAGTCGATCTTTCGACCGTCGTTGTCGTCGGCGACTATATTGGCGCGCAGATGGCAGGTTTCGATGCCGCCGGCCAGATTGGCCTGATCGACCACCTCCAGGACGGCGAACTGAACAGCCCCTATATTGAACGAACCATCGTAGTAGGCGGCACTCCGCCCATCACCACCACACGAACTGGCGCGCTGCCCGATGGAATGACGTTTGATGTGGTGACTGGCATTTTGTCTGGAACTCCAACCGTCGCCGGCACATTCACCTTTGACATCCACTCCACAGACGCCAACGCCGGGGATGTGACCAATACATTTCACCTGACGATTCTCGACCCGGGCGCGGAGCAACCTCTCCATATCACAGTAACCGCAATGGCCTCGCCTCCCGAAGGCGGCACTGTCATTGGCGCTGGCGAATATGAGGTCGGCACTACAGTAACCCTTACGGCGGCCGCAAATCCAGGATACCACTTTGTGAACTGGACCGAAGGCGGAACGATAATCAGCGATCAGCCAATTTACTCGTTCGTCGATGATGTGAATCGCGACCTGGTGGCGAACTTCGCGCTCGATCAGGTGGAAACACCAACGGCTACTCCAACCGAAACTCAAATCCCGCCCACTCCAACCCCAACAGAAGAGCCAACGGTAACTCCAACCGAAACGCCAATCCCTCCAACGCCTACTCCGACAGAAGCGCCAACCCCGACGCTCACAGAGGCGCCAACCCCC
>CAYUNT010000164.1:0-10509 GCA_964446285.1 uncultured Candidatus Sumerlaeota bacterium
TGAGCGAAACAGGCTCAGAGCAAATCTCCCTTCCTTTTCGTTGCTTTCGTTGTTTTCGCGGTAAAATCCTTCTTTTTCCCGTTATCGTGCCGCTGGCACAAACCGGACCTCGAACAATTTCGGCCAGTATTTCCCCGTGATGAGAAAGGTTTCGCGTCCAGGATCGTAGGCAATGCCGTTCAGAACATCCGCGTGTTTGCGTTCGTCTGCCGTGAGCAATCCCGAGGCGTCGATCGTCGCCAGAACACGCCCCGTGCGCGGATCGATTTTCAGAATCGTGTCGTATCCCCAGACGTTGGCGTATATCGCGCCCTTGGCATATTCCAGTTCGTTTATGCGATCGCGCGGCACTCCGTTTAGCGTGACCGTGGTGCTGCTGACGATGTCGAACGTGTCCGGATCTCGGAAAAAAAGGCGCGACGATCCATCGCTCATAATCAGGCGGCTCCCATCAAACGCCAGCCCCCACCCCTCGCCTGAATAAGTGAATTCCCCCGCCGCGCTGAAGGTGGCCGGATCGTATTGAAACGCCGTGTGTTCGCGCCATGTAAGCAGCGTGAGGCGCCCGTGCGCGAGCGCCAGCCCCTCGGCGAAAATGCTCGAAGGCAAATTCAGCCGGCGGCGCACTTCCCCGGTCTGGGGATCGACCTCGCGCAGCGACGAATTCCCATATACGCCTGTGCTTTCAAACAACGCCCCGTCCTGATACACAAGCCCCTGCGTGAAGGCCGACGTGTCGTGCGGGCGCGTGTCCAGAACCTCGACGCGCAATTTCACCGGTTCATTTCCCGCAGGCGCGCCTGTAATTGAAAACATAAATCCCGGCACCGCCGCTCCCAGCAGCATCACGCCCAGCAAAAGGCAAAAATGCGACGAATAGGACGAAGAGGATTTTTTGGACATAAGGGACTTGCCGGAAAACTACGCCTGCAAACTCTAAATACTGCCCGCTGCCCACTTCTTTGCCCACAACTCACAACTCACAACTCACAACCCACAACTCTCTTTTCATTCCTCTGCGCTCGCGCTGCTGGCCTTGACGGGCACCACAAGGCCCTCGGCGATTTTGGCCCGGATCGACATTTCGATCTTGTTGGCCAGGTCTGGATTGTCGCGCAGCACCTGGCGCGCGTTCTCGCGACCTTGTCCGAGCCGCTCGCCCTCGAACGACAGCCAGGTTCCCGATTTCTCGATCACCTTTGCCTCGACGCCCAGATCGAGCAAGTCACCCTCGCGCGAAATCCCTTTTCCGAACAAAATATCAAACTCGCACTCGCGGAACGGCGGCGCGCATTTGTTTTTCACAACGCGCACGCGCACATGGTTGCCGACGTTTTCGCCGCCTTCCTTGATCGCCTGGATGCGGCGAATGTCGAGCCGCACCGAGGCGTAAAATTTCAGCGCCCGCCCGCCTGGCGTCGTCTCGGGATTGCCAAACATCACGCCGATTTTCTCACGTATCTGGTTGATGAAAATCACGCTCGTGCGCGACCGCGCGATGGACGACGTTAGTTTGCGAAGCGCCTGGCTCATCAACCGCGCCTGCTGTCCAACGAACGCGTCGCCCATTTCGCCCTCGAGCTCCGCGCGCGGCACGAGCGCCGCCACCGAGTCAATCACCACGACATCCACCGCATTCGAACGCACCAGCGTCTCGACAATATCGAGCGCCTGTTCGCCGCTGTCGGGCTGCGAAATCAACAACTCATCCAGATTGACTCCCAGCGCTTGGCAATAGGCCGGGTCCATCGCATGTTCGGCGTCGATGTAGGCCGCGACGCCGCCTTGTTTTTGCGCGTTCGCCACCACATGCAGCGCCAGCGTTGTTTTGCCCGACGACTCAGGACCAAAAATCTCGATTACGCGTCCGCGCGGAATTCCCCAGATGCCCAGCGCCCGGTCGAGCGAAATCGACCCCGTCGGGATCGTTTCCATTGCCTGTCCCTGGGCGGCGTCGCTGAACCGCATGATGATTCCTTCGCCGTGGCTCTTGCGGATTTGCGAAAGGGCCATATCGAGCGCCTTTGCCCGCGAATCGGTTTCTGCCGCGCCCGCCGATTTGCCTGTTTTTTCTGCTTTTTCCGCGCCTTTGCCTTTCATGGAAAATCCTTTTCGAGATTGAGATCGTGGCCGCTCCGCCGCCAGGGGCGGGGCGAAGAGCCTGAGGCCGCGCCGCGCGCGCATCGCAACGCCCTGGCGGCGCGATCGTTCCAGCCGGAATTAGTGTTCCGCCAGCGCCTTGTCCGATGCCTGGATCAGCATCTGGATGCGGCGTTCGAGGTCGGCGCGCGCCTGCGGCTGGGCCAGAGGATGGCGCTGCGCCTGCGATGCCTCGAATGCAAACTGAAACGCCACCATCAGCGCGAGGCGGTGCGCCCCCATCGCCCCCATTTTCTCAAGCTCTTTCATTTTTTCCTCGACGAGCCGCACCGCCGTTTCCGCATCCTCGCGTTCGTCCGCGTCCAGACGAAGCGTGAATTCCTGCCCCCCGATCGACAGCGTGATTTTCTCAGCCTTGCTCATTGGCCTGTTTTTCCAGAGTGGCCAGTTCGGTTTCTACGCCTTCGAGCTGGCTCACCAGGGTGTCGAGACGCTCAAGCGCCTCTTTTAGGTCCTTCTCTGCCTGCGCCTTGGCTTCCCCGGCCTCTTGCAGCGCCGCTTCCGCCTTCTCTTTCGCTTCCTTCGCCTGAGCCGTTGCCTCTTTAGCCTTCGCCAGCGCCGCTTCCGCTTGTTCGCGGGCGGATTTCTCTGCATCAAGCGTCGTTTCCAGCTCCGCCGCGCGCCCTTCCGCTTCGCGCGCCGATTCTTCCGCCGCCGCCAGTTTCTCGCCCAACTCCGCGCACTTCGCATCGGCCTGCGCGCGGGCCTTTTCCGCCGCTTTGCCGCGTTCCGACTGCGCGCCCTCGAGCTCCGATATGCGCGCCCGAAGCGCTTCGCAATCCAATTGCGATTGCCGCGCCTCGCCGCGCGCCTGCTCCAGGCCCTTGATCAGCCGCCCTATCTTTTCTTCCAGAATGCCAAACTTTTCCAGAATCGCCATGCTCGAACAACCTCCGCGGGAACTTGGTTCTCGGAATCCGCATCCGCGAGAACCAGAACAGGAATGGGAAAAACGATGAATCCCTGGGGGGACGGCCTTGCGCCCGCCCGGACTCATCAATTGCATAAGAGTATCTTTGCTTGCCCGCCCCCAAAGTCAATGCCAGCGAATTGGCGGCGGACAAACCGACAAACCACGGCGGACGAATGGGGAATCCAGCTTGTCTGACCTGTCGGACTTGTCGGACAAGTCTGACTTGTCTGACCTGCCCGCCCCCTCACTTCGGGTGGCCGGAGCCATGCTGTGTCCGTCTTTTCATTCTCATGCCTCTGTTCCGCCTCAACCCGATCACACGCAAGCGCCTCCAGCGGTTTCGCCGCATCCGCCGCGGATATTATGCGCTGCTCATTCTGTGTGCGGCCACGGTTCTTTCGCTCTTCTCCAACTTCATCGCCAATCGCCGCGCCCTGGCTGTTCGCCATGAGGGCCGCTGGTTCTTTCCGACGTTCAAGTTCCACCCGATGTCCACGTTTGGGCAAACGAACGACTTCGGCCTCGATGACGAAGAAGCGGATTATCGACGTCTCAAAGAATCATGGCGTGGCGAGGATGGCGCGCGCAGCAATTTCGTCCTGATGCCGCTCATCCCCTACGATCCTTACGAAAGCGATTTCACCTACGCCGACCCGCCGCCCAATCCGCCCGACCGCCGCCATTGGCTCGGCACGGATTCGCAGGGACGCGACGTGCTGGCGAGGCTTCTTTACGGATTTCGCGTCTCAATGTTGTTTGCGCTCGGCCTCGCGTTTGTGTCGCAGGTGTTCGGGACGATCGTCGGCTCGCTGCAAGGCTATCTGGCAGGAAAATTCGACATCCTCAGCCAGCGATTCATCGAAATCTGGGGCACGGTCCCATTCTTATACGTGGTCATCATCATGGCGACATTCTTCACGCCCAACGTCTGGCTTTTGCTCGCGATGATGGCGCTTTTCGAGTGGGTGGGCATCACGTATTACATGCGCACCGAGATGTATCGTGAAAAATCGCGCGAATACTGCATGGCGGCGCGTTCGCTCGGGGCCTCACATGCCCGCATTGTTTTTTCGCACCTTCTTCCCAACAGCCTGACGCCGCTCGTCACGCTCACCCCGTTTGTCCTTGTCGGAGCGATTTTTTCCCTGACCGCGCTTGATTATCTCGGCTATGGCGTGCCGCCGCCGACGCCCAGTTGGGGCGAGTTGATCGACCAGGCGCTGCGCAGCGAAAACCGCGACAAACTCTGGCTCAGCCTGTCGCCTTTCACCGCTATTTCGATTACGCTTCTTCTCGTTACGCTCATCGGCGAATCTGTCCGCGAAGCCTTCGACCCCAAGCAATACGCCGTGTATCGGTGAGAAGAGAGAGTTGTGAGTTGCGAGTTGTGGGTTGTGAGAGAAGAAGCGAACCGAGGGTTGGCGGCGCGATATATGGTCTTTCCTGAGCAGGTCCCATACGCCCCATCGGTCCTATTCGTCCCATTCTTTTTTTCTATTTCTTCTTCTTTCACCCGCCGCGCTTTGCATCATTGCGGCGGAAACGTAATCTTATACACCGACCCAAGCCGCGCCCCATCGCGCCCTCCGCAAGTCACATACAACACGCTTTCATTTCCGCCCTCGAACTCGCAGTTGGTCGTCATTCGATCCACCACCTGGATGCGATGCAAGACCTGCGCTTCGGGCGAAAGCACGCATATTGTCCCATTGCCCGCCAGAGCCACATAGAGATTTCCCTTCCGGTCAATTGTCATCCCATCCGGTTCCGCCTCGAGATTGGCGAACAACGCCTCATCCACAAGCTTGCCACCCGATTCCAGGCGGTAGCGGCGAATATCTTTCGCGCCCGACCGCGTGACAAACACCCATTTTTGATCCGGCGTCACAATAATCCCGTTGGGCTGATGCGTCATTTGCGCGGCCAGCGTCGTGGTTCCATCCGCGTGGTGGCAATACACGCCCTGCACGTCCTCCGGCCCCGCGCCCCATTTGGGGTCTGTGAAATACACATTCCCTTCCGCGTCGATTGCCACATCGTTCACGTTATTGTATTCGCGCCCGCCGCACGAACGCGTCAAAACGCGATAGTTGCGCGTTTGCAGGTCGATCTCCAGCAACTCGCGCTCTGAGTAGCAGCAGGCGTATATTCTCTTCCCGTCATTGCTCAGGATCAGGCCGTTGGTCTTTTTGCCCTGGCTGAACCAAGTCTCCGTTCCGCCGCCGGGCAGGAGTTTTTCTATCGTCTTTCCGTGCACATCCGAAAACAGCAGAAATCCCTCGGAAACCCATACGGGGCCTTCGGGAAACACCAAATTGTCCGCCACTTTTTCCACTCGAATCTCTTGGGCCATTGGCGCGCCTCCTGCCAGGAATTGAAATGCAAGCCACCCCGCAAAGAAAGCCCATCGCATGGATGTGATCCCCTTTTTGCGGCGCAACTCAGAGAATGCCGGATTTCTGGTTCTCATCGTTTGCATTAAATAGAAAGAAAAGCTGTTTTGATTCTCGCTCATGACTTGACTTTGACTCCGGGAAAGGCGAAAAGCAATGAGAAGTGATGGGGGGATGATAACCTCCTTGCGTCTTTCGCCATCCCAACATTGTTCAGGTTACGGCTATGGCGGAGCAGGCGGCAGCCGGCGGCAAGAACCTTACGATGGGATCCTTGACCGCGAGAGTGATCGCGGGTCGCTATGAAGTCGGGAGGCTCCGCGCCCGCGAGACTCTTTTTGAAATTTACGACGCCCACGATCGCCGTCAGAACCAATCCATTGGCTTTCGCGTCGCGCTTCCTCAGGTAGTCACCCGCCGCCCTCTTGTCGAGCGCATTGTCCAGCTTTTCCGTTCCCTGGCGCGCCTGAACCATTCGCAAATTCTGCAGGTTCACGACTGCTTCCAGGAAGTCTCGAACCTCTACGTAACTCAGGAACTCGTTCAGGGGCCGTCGCTGGCCGAATGGGTCGAGGCGCGTGGCGAAGCCCGCATGAGCGGAGAAGAAGCGCTTCAGATCGGCCAGGCGCTTTGCGCCGGCCTTGCCGCGGGCCACGCCGCGCGGATTTTCCACGGCGGACTCAATCCGCATGGCATCCGCATTTTGGAGCCAATTCCCCGGCGCGAGCTCCAGCGCACTGTCTTCTTCCGCAATGGGCGCCTCTTTCTCGACAACGACGAACCCATTACGCTCAAGATTATGGATTTTGGACTTCCTTCGCTGGCCGCTGGCATTACAAGCACACGAAAGGGCTACGGCCTGCAAGAACAGGAAACTGAATACTGCTCGCCCGAACAGATGACAGGGTTGGGTCCGGGGCCTCGATCAGATATTTATACCCTGGCCTGCGTGCTTTATTTTTGCATCGCGGGCGCCCCGCCCGGACCCCCTTCGTCTCTGTTTGGCAAGCCGGGAGCCGGTTCCGTCCCGATGCTGGCCTCCATGCCCGAGCCGGTGGCCAACGCACTGAGCAAAGCGCTTCAGCGCAGCCAGGGCGAGCGTTACAGCACTGTCGAGGAAATGATGTCCGCCCTGCAGGGAGCTGCGAATTATCTCTCCACGCATCCGGGCGCTTCGCTAATAAGCATTTCAATGCGCCCGCCCTCCCCGGCGCATCCCGCCGCGCCACCCGCGCCACCCGCGCCGTCAGTGCCGCCAGCGCCTCCTCCGCGTCCCGTGGCAACTGCCCCGCCCCGCCTTGTGCCCTCTGCGCCGCCGCGCACTGCCCCGCCGGTGGAAAAGCCTTCGACTCCTCAGCTCCCCATATCTCCAATTCAAGCGGCCCCGCCTTCTCCCGCTCCTCCGCAAAAGCGCCCCTCCACGCCCCCGGTAAAAGCACCTTCCGCGCCGCCGCACCGCCCCACGCCACGAAAAGTGGTTCTGCCAAAAATAGAAACCGACCCGAATTGGCGGCCTCCGCTGCGCGCCTCCAGTGTTGAGGAAACGCCTCAGCCCCCTGCCGCGACTCCGGAGCCGCCGCACATGCCGTCGGCCCCCCCATCATCCATAACCATCGCGCCGGGGCAAACTCCGCAGCGCATCCCAAGGATGGATCGCGGAATTTTCATTATTCCCGAAATGCGGCTTATTCCTGGCGGAACCTACACGCGAGGCTCCACCGAGGTCGAGGATGAGCAACCCATCCACCGCTGCACCGTCGATTCATTTTACCTCGCTGTTTACCCCGTAACAAACGAGGAATACCGCCGCTTTGTGGTGGAATCGGGCCATTCGCCTCCTCGGCCCGCCGGACCGCAATACGCTATCTGGGAGGGAAACTCCTTTCCGCCCGAGCAGGCAAACCGGCCCGTTGTGCAAATCTCATGGAGCGACGCGATGGCGTATTGCGACTGGCTCGGCTCCGTCAGCGGCTATAAAATCCGCCTGACCAGCGAAGCCGAGTGGGAATACGCCGCGCGCGGCGGCCTGGAAGGAAAAATCTATCCCTGGGGAGACGAAGACCCAGCCGACCGCGCCGTTTATGACCTCTTGTGGACAGGGCCATTATCCATTCCCGAAGTGGGAACCAAAGCCTCCAACGGATACGGGCTTTTCGACATGGCTGGCCTCGTTTGGGAATGGTGCCGCGATTTCTATCATCGCCGGTATTACGAATTGCCCGAGGCCACCGAGCCAAATCCCGTGAACCTGGCCCCGTCGCTTCAGCGCGTTCAGCGCGGCGGTTCCTGGATGACCGGATTTCGCACGCTCCGATGCGCCTATCGCGGCAAACACCGCCCCGATGCCGCCACTATCGGATTCGGCCTGCGCATCGCCTGCGAAATCTGATCCTGCGCGCTTTTCCTCGCCTTCTCCTTTTTTTCTCACAACCCCCAACCCACAACTCCTGAAATCTTGAATTGCTCCCAGCGCCTTTCTTTTGCATTTTCACACTCGCCGGAACGGTTCAGCAATGAGCCGTCCGTGAACCCATGCGCTGGCGCATCCCACTTCGGATGCAGATCAAGGAGCGTCTTGCCATGTCCATGCGATCCGATCTCGTCAAACGGGGCTTCGAGCGCGCCCCGCACCGCTCGCTTCTCAAAGCAACAGGCAATTTCCACGACGAAGACATCAATAAGCCCTTCATCGCTGTCTGCAACAGCTACACGGACATCATTCCCGGCCATACGCATCTCGATGCCGTCGGCCAGTTCATCAAGGAATGCATCCGCGAGGCGGGCGGCGTCCCGTTTGTCTTCAACACCATCGGCATTGACGACGGAATCGCTATGGGCCACCTTGGCATGAAATACTCCCTGCCCTCGCGCGAACTCATCGCAGACGCCGTCGAGTCCATGCTCGAAGCCCACCGCTTTGACGCCATGATCTGCATCCCCAATTGCGACAAAATTATTCCGGGAATGCTTATGGCGGCCATGCGCTGCAACATTCCCACAGTATTCATCTCGGGCGGGCCGATGGAAGCGGGCAAAACTCCCGATGGACGCACGATGGACCTCATCAGCGTTTTCGAGGGCGTCGCCGCGCATAAAATCGGCAAAATCGATGATGCGGAACTGAAAATCCGCGAGGATTACGGATGCCCAACCTGCGGCTCGTGCTCGGGAATGTTCACCGCAAACTCGATGAACTGCCTGTGCGAGGCGCTCGGAATGGCCCTCCCGGGCAACGGAACCGTGCTGGCCTCGAGCGCCGAGCGCCGCAAACTCTACCGCCGCGCCGCCCGGAGAATCGTCGAGATGGCAATGGAATTTTACGCCAAGGGCGAAGGCCGCGGACTCCTCCCGCGCGAAATCGCCACGCGCCAGGCATTCGACAACGCCATGATCCTCGATATGGCAATGGGCGGATCGACCAACACGCTGCTCCACTCGCTTGCCATCGCGCGCGAAGCGGGAGTCGAATACGACATCGCCCGCATCAACGAACTTTCCGACCGCACGCCCAATCTCTGCAAAGTCTCCCCATCCTCGAAGTATCACCTTCAAGACGTGCATCTTTCGGGCGGCATCCACACCATACTCGGCGAGGTCGAGCGCGCCCGCCCGGGGCTGCTGGCGCTCGGATGCCACACCGTCACGGGAAAAACGCTCGGCGAAAATATCCGAGAATACGACATCCGCAACCCCGAAGCTCTCGACGACGCCTGGGAAATGACCCGCGAAGGCGGACGCGGCGCGGGAAAAGGCACCTTTCACATGGTTGAATCGGCCAAAATGGATTACAAAACCGCCGTCAATGCCGCCACCGCCAGCGACGCCGTCTTGCGCGGCTATGATACGCTTCAACTCGATTTCGACCCATACGACTGCATTCGCGATGCGAAAAACCCCTATTCGCAATCCGGCGGCCTGACGATCCTTTACGGCAATCTCGCCCCGCAGGGATGCGTGGTCAAAACCGCCGGCGTCGGTCCGAAAATGCTCGTTTTCGAGGGCGAAGCCGTGATCTTCGAGTCGCAAGAAGACGCCTGCAAAGGCATCCTCGCCGGGCGCGTCAAAGCCGGGCACGTTGCCGTTATCCGCTACGAAGGCCCGCGCGGAGGGCCGGGAATGCAGGAAATGCTTGCCCCAACCTCCTACATCATGGGCCAGGGGCTGGGCGACAAAGTGGCTCTTATCACCGACGGACGCTTCTCGGGCGGGACGCGCGGCGCATGTATCGGACACGTGTCACCCGAAGCGGCCGAAGGCGGTCCGATTGGATTGCTGCGCGACGGCGACCGCATCGCCATTGATATCCCCGGACACAAGATCAACGTGCTGCTTTCCGACGCCGAACTGGCCGAGCGCCGCCGCGCATGGAAAGCGCCTGAGCCGCGCATGAATTATGGATGGCTGGCGCGCTACCAGAAAGTGGTCACCAACGCCGCCCAGGGCGCCATTCTCAAGGCCTGAGTTTCCCTGGGGACTGCTTTTTCCCTGGGGCCTGCTTCTCCCAGCGGTCTGTTTTTTCTTTTTGGCAGATTCCGAATTCCGCCGCTCATACGGCCGATCTCTGCCTATGGGAAGACGACTGCCTTTTTCGTCTCGCAGGTTTTTCTATGACCCATAGGTCCCTCGCCTTTGGCCTTTGACTAGATAATTCGCTGTTTTTCGTGGGTTGGACCTGCAGGCAGGTCGATTCCGCTTGCGTTTTCACCGTCTCATGGTATCTAGTTATATGACTAGACACAAGGAGGTGTCCTTCCATGGGGTTCCCCACCAAAGTCCAACTCATACAGCGCAAAGAGTCCCAGCAGTGGTACATCAACTTCCCCTCCGCCGTCGCCCAGGCCATGCAGTTCAAAAAAGGCGAGGTCGTCGAATGGCTTGTCGCCGATCTCGAAGAACTCGTTTTGCGCAGGCGCAATCCGCCGCCCTCGCCGCGGAAAAAAAAACTCCAGCCCTGAGCGGGGCGTTCGACGCGCTTTTCGCGCTTGCCCGCGGCGCGTTCGGCCAAGAGCGCGTTTTCGAGCGCGCCCGCGCCCTGGCCCACGC
>CAYUNT010000165.1:0-10302 GCA_964446285.1 uncultured Candidatus Sumerlaeota bacterium
CCTTCATAGAAGGGCAAGCGAAGCGCCGCCCTGGGAAACCGAGACACCAACAACAGAATCGCCTGGCGCGGTTTTCGCTCTTCTCGCGAAAACCGTGACAGGCGATTGGGAACAGAATCAAAGGAAAATGGTATAACAATAGCTGGCCGAGGCATGCGCCAACAGAAAATCGTCCTGCCACAAGCACTTTTCACTATTATTTTTGTGAGGTGATCCGTTGTGAATCCTCCGCCGCTTCCGCGCGAACCCCACCGTCTTCTTCGCGAGGTTTCCGCCGCCATCCGCCTGCGCGACATCGAGGAGTGGCAGCGTCTGCGCGACTCGGTTGCCATCCAATGGTGGGAGTCCGCCCTCGTCACGCTGCTTTTCATCTCGGGCGTCGGAATCATCGTTACCATATCACAATTGATTCCGCGCCAGACGCCCCTGCTGTATTATTTCATTTTGGCATGGTGTGTTCTTTGGATTCTGACCCTGATCAGTTGCATTGAATTTCTCATCAATAAATTCCGTTCGCTCCGCCGGATGCACGAAATCACCGAACGCACTCTGCATCAGATGCATTCCGACATCGAGGAATTGCGAAAGGCTGTTGTGGCTTTGAAAAAGGAATTGGAGGAAGATTCCGACACGCCCGCGCCCGAGGCGGATAAAACACCTGGATAAGGCTTTCTGTTATTCCCAATTCACGTCGGCACATTGCGGCAATGGGACCCTGCGTCCCATGCTTTTGCCACGCGAATGCGCCGTCAGGCTGGCTGAACTTTCGGCGCCAAAGACATCAAGGCAAAATTAGGCAGGGGAAACCGGTCCATTTATCGCGCCCGGTGCGATGCTCTTGTCTTGCGCCGCGAATGAGAGGCCTGAACGCCTGGATTGAATTTGTCATATTCCAGATGCACAAATTCGCCCAGAGGCTGGTCCTCGGCAAACATGCTTGCCGCCTGCAGTTCCTCGACGGTTCGGTCGATTTGCTGCAAGGCGCGCGTTTTCGGATCCGCCGAGAGCGGAACCGAACTTTGCTCGAGCAAATCCCGGATGTCGCGGATTGAACTGCGTTCTAGTTCTTTAGTCACGTAAATCCTCATTCCCCCAGGAAAAATCAGCGCGTGCCGCGCGGCCCCTTCAGCAGGCAATGGTTCCTTCGCCGCTTGGCAAAACAATTAAACACGGACGCCGGGCCATGTGAGTCAAGCAAAAGTAGAAGCCTTTTTCCATTCCATCCGGCATCGAAACGCTCATGTTCTATTCCGTGGCGAAAACCAGCAGCGAGGCGCGCTTGTTTTCCACAGAAAGCGACGGTTCGTATTTGTATCCGTCTGGATGGCGAAATCCGCGCAGCACCGACGGATCGCTGGCATCGTGCTCGACCAGATAGCGGACGAGCGCGCCCTTGAGCGCTTTCGAGTGATGCGAAATGGTTTTCCACTCGGCCACGCCGCTGCGAACCACGCGTTTGACAAATTTCACCTGGTGATGCGCTTCGATTTCGCCCGAGCCGTCCCAGGCGCGCTTGTGCGAGTCGGGCAGGAAATCCCAAACGACTTTGCCGCGCAACTCCTGGCGCAAAATCTCGGAGATGGCGCTGCGCCAGAAGTTGGCCACTTTGCCGACCAGTCCGCCGAGATTCGCGCTCATTTTCAGTTTGTAGGGAGGAATGCGGTCCGTTGGGCGCACAACGCCAAAAAGGCCCGAAAGAATAAGGCTTTGCTTGTTGAGACGGTCGCGCGAGGAGCGCGAGAGGTTGTCCCAGCGAATTGCCTCATACATCACGCCGCGATAGAGGCGGTTGGCCGGCAGCGTCGGCCCTTCGAGAATCCGGCGGTTGATTGTGATGGCCTCTTCGAGCGCCTCGCCCCGCACCTCGAAAATCTGCTCGAGGCCGCGGCGGCGTTCAATCGCGCCAAGCAGCCCCTTTATCACCATCAGGCGCAACGGATCCAATTCGGGAAAGGAATTGAATCGCGGTTTTGTCCGCGCCTCTTGCCATGGCATCTCCGTATTCTCCGGAATCGCTTTGGTTTCCGAAGGCGGAAGGAGTAAGACCCAGTTGCCCACGATCACGGCTCCTTTCCAGGAAGGACGGCCTGGCTTGCTAATTCGTGTTCATGGTTTGGGGCGGCGGAGGCGTTTGCGGAAACACTTCGGAAAACCGGCCCCAGGATGGATTGGGTATGGAGGCTCCGGACTCTGCGCCGGCTGCGGCGCCAGAAGCCGGAGTAAAGGCCCGGGCGCGATTGTGGGCTGAGAGCCATACGGCTCCGCCCGATAGCGCTCCCATCAACGCCAGCCATGCCAGGCAAATCGCCAGCCCGCGCAGGCATTTGCCCAGCGGACGGCGAAAGACTGATATGAACACTGCTCCTCCCAATCCTCCTGTCGCCAAAGTCAACGCGGCCCAGAGCGCTCCCCAGCGGCTTCTTCTCTCGATGCAATCGTGCCAAGTCCATGCGGCAAGGGCTAGCAAGCCGGCAAGCATAAAGGCCAGTCCCGCCCGCAGGTCGCTCTGCTCGATCATCAAGGCGCTTTCCCCAAAGAAAACTGTGAAAACAACGGATTCATGGGCGGGGACACACTCCCATTTTACAGCGCCTATTCTCAGAAATTGCACCCCGCTTGTCAACGAGAGGTCTCGGGCGCATTCGCGCAGGCTCCAAATGAGAGCAAGGGGAGAGGGCGCGAAGCGGGGGAGAAAAGCCATTCGCGGGCCGCGGCGAGGTGCAAGGGCGGCGCTGGATCGGGCGATTCGATCACGGCAAAAGCAGCGCGGCGGCCCGAGGAAATCGATCCGTATCGATCTTCGACGCCGAGCGCACGCGCCGCGCCGTGAGTTGCCAACCCTAATAATGCGGCAGCGTTAAGCGAGGGGGCCAGGAGGGCAGCCTCGCGTATTTCATCCCACATCGATAGGTGGTCATTGCTCGATAGACCGTCTGTTCCGAGAGCGGCAGGCACACCGGCGGCAAGCAGGCGCTCCAGAGGAAATGCGCCGCGCCGGAAATATCTGTGCGAACGCGGACATACCACGGCTGAGGCGTGCCGCCGCGCCAGCAGGCTCAAATCGTCGTTCGAGGCTTCGTTGAGATGAACCAGAAGAACGGGCGCTGGCGGGGGACAGGCGACTGACGAAGGCGGCAAGGGAGGTTTGGGGGGTAAAATGCCCGATTCGTCGAGCCATTGCACTGGGGTGCGGCGCGGCGGCGGCCAATCCGCGGGAAGCACGGAATAGCGATCTAGGAATTCACGCAGTGCGCCCGTTCCGCGCAGGCACATCTCGTGTTCTTCAGGCGTTTCGTCGCAATGGATGCACAACGGCAAGCGGCGAGGAGGAGTGCCTTGGGCGGCGTCCGCTGCGGCCTTGGCGGCGGCTCGAAGAAGAGGGAGCGTGGTTGTATAGGGCGCGTGAGGGCTGAGACCAGTTTCCACCCCCGATGTTTCAGGCTCGAATGGGATCGGGGCGTTCTCAAGGCGCTGGCGCACCTTTTCCGCTCCTTCCTCCAGCCGGAAACCAGTCACTTCGAAATAAATTCGCGACTCAAGCATCGAGCAGCGCGACACGAGAGCGGCAACTGCCCAATCCAATGCCGAAATGTCCGCTACAAAGCCGCATCCGCCTGCGATGAGTTCCTCGACTGCCGCGACGGCTGCCTGGGCCGCCTGGTCGGGAGTAACGGCGCGGCGGGCTGTCACGAGGCGCTCGAGCCACCCGGGAAAAGACAGCCCCGGTTCGATGGCCCCTCGAAGTGCGCTCAATTCCAAGTGCGCATGCGCATTGAGGAAAGCGGGCAAAAGAAGGGCGCGGGGGAATTCATAGATCGCTCGTCCGGCGAGCGCCAAGGCCCCCGAAGCCAGTGCCACGCTCCAGGCTCCGAATCCCTCAATGCGATCGCCACACCCCCAAACACCGGCGTCGTCAAGTAAATATGTATGGCAATCCTCGACGGAGGTATCGCCCGCGGATGGAACCAGCGCCTGGCGAGCGCGAACCACCCAGCATGGAGGCGATGAGGCATTTTGGCGTGTGTCAAGTAACATTGTGTAACAGGCATTGAGACTAGGCGGCTTATCTTGCAGGTATCGTGCGGTTGGCGCGAATTGCCATGCGAAAAAGTCTGCTAGAATCCGCCGCTGCCGAACGCGCGCTTCATGCCTTTCATGTCCGACTCATTCAAGGTGAGGGTAATGCGAACGTTGGTTTGTTCGAGGCGCACGATGAATCCCTTGGCGATGGGCTGGGTGTCGCGGCTCAGCAAGAACATGGACTTCATCATATTCATATTCTCGAAGAGCGCCCTTGCGTTGTCCTTTTCCGCGAATTCAGCAGTGACTTCCGCCTGAAATCGCTCCGCGCCGAAAAATACGGTTCCAACCACCCCCTTAAGGCCTTCGCCTCCCACCATCATCATTGGTCCGGGAAGAGAGGACAGCCGCGAGGCGTTGGCGCCATCCATGAGAAAAACGACATGGGGCGATCCGTGAATGCTGCGCTTTTTATCGCGATAAAATCCCGCATCGTCGGCGGATTCGTGCGAGGTTTTGGCCAGCAGCGCCCGCAGAAGAAGCGCCCGCGACGTGGCGCCGATGAGCATTCCATTCATAGACACCAGATAAATCGATTTGGCTTTTTCCGCCTCCGATTCATAAGCGCTGGGGCGAGGGGCCGCGGCGCCAAATGACTTCTTTGGCTCGGGACGCGCTGTCTCGAATTGGTAGCCTGCGAGCGGTCCGGCCTTGAATTCGAGAACGCGAAGATTCTTGACTTCGGGCGAGCGGGCGGCGGTGACTATTTGTTCAAGTGTGATCAATCCGTCAATTATGACTAGCGCTCCAGGTTCTTCGCCCTTTTTGCTGTCGCCGTCTGCTGCAAAGGTGATCGAGTCAACCTGGCGAAGCGGATCCGGCCCGAGCGACTTCAAGAATGGCGTGATCCCTTCTTCGCTTTGCATGGCTTCGTTGATCGCCTCGTTCCAGGTTTTGTCTATGCCCGGAACCTTGCGCATTTCCGCCAAATCCACCTGAAGCACCATTGGCGAGGAAGGCGGCACAAAACGCATGGGGGAAGGCCGCCGGGAGCCTAACATGTCGCATCCCGACAAGGAATATAACATGACAGCGGACAAAAGGGCAGTTGCCGCCGCCGCCCGGATCGCCTGTGTCCTGAACGCCGGACTTATCTTTTCTCCCAGGTCATGCTGCCATGATATGTTTCGGAATAAGCCTCGCATGAGGAGTTCCTCGATCCCTTTGAATATGGATGGACAAAAGAGTTGTGCAGCGATGCGTTGTGTGCGCGTTGTTGCGGATGCTGGTCTGTTCGTATCGGTCAGCGCCTATAGCGCCGCCGCAGCCAAGCGCGCGGGCCAGTAATTACATCCGGGCGAGCAGCAGCGTCAGCCCGGCGGCCAGCACGATTCGATACACGCCGAAGGGAACCAGGCCGTGGCGCTTGAGATAGGCCAGAAAGGCGCGGATGACAAGCCATGTGACGACGGCCGAAACGATCAGGCCGGTGAGCAGCGGAGCGGGGCCGCCACTTTGCGTGATGACCGCCGGGCCGGCCTTGAGGAGCTTATACATTGTGGCCGCGCCGAGCGTCGGGAGCGAAAGAAGGAACGAGAATTCCGCGGCGATGGAAGTGGAAAGGCCGGCGATCTGCCCGCCCACAATGGTGCTCATCGACCTCGAGGTTCCCGGCCACAGCGAAGCGCATTGGGCCAGTCCGATGACGAGAGCGCGGCGGGGCGTGACTGCCTCCAGCTCCCCTTGCCCGGCGATTCCCCGGCGTGCACGCCAGAGTTCGACAGCGATCATCAGCGATCCTCCCGCCGCCAGCGCCATAATTACCGGCCCAACGCCGAATAGTTTTCTATCAATCGCGTCCTCGAAAAGCAGCCCAACCACCGCCGCGGGGACAAAGGCCACGCCGAGCGAAATGCACAAGCGCCAAGCGCGCGCATCGAGCGCAAAGAGGCCGCGAAATGTGTTCCAAAGCAGTTTCCGGTAGTGAAACATAATGGCCACAATCGCCCCGAGCTGGATGATGATGTTGAAATTGTTGTGGGCCGTTTGTTCCTCGGCGCTAAGGACCTTGCCCGCATTCATCCAGTGGTCCACGAGGATCAGATGCCCGGTGGAAGAAACCGGGAGCAATTCTGTCAGTCCTTCAACGACGCCGAGCAAAAATGCCTGGGAAATAGTAATCATAAGCAAAGGAATCCGTTGGAAAGCGATGCTGCAAGCGAGGCTTTATGGTTGGAATGCCAGCATGTGATCCGATGAGCAAAACCACAGCAAGGCACAAAAGGATTCGCCGCGACGCAGACTGAAGCGGTGCCGGATTATTGGCTGCCGCATGGGCGCAAGCACGAATGCTGGCGCGGAATGGAACTCCTTGCAATTGTATTTCACGCGCCAATTGCGCAATTGCGCAATGGGGGCGCGCGCCGGCGCGGAAGTTGTGTGAAAAGCCGACGCAGTCCATTCGCAGCGGCTATTCCGCCTCAACGGCGGCCCATAGAATTTGCGAATAGGCGCAATTGAATGATAATAATGGGCCAACGCATCCGCCCAGCCCTACACTAACTGCAATTCCCACCGCCGCCTTTTGTCCAACTGTTCAGCCCGCGGCCTCGCCTTCTGCCGCTTCCGCCCTCTTGGTGGCGGAATAAAGCCGGCGCCGGGAGGATTTTTCTTCGAGCGGCAAGGGCGAAAATCCCTTGCCCCCACTCATTGGGTCGTTTATACGTGGGCTGGCGTAGATCACATTACGCGAGGGGGTATCTCGCTTCGGGGGAAACCATGATTAAGGCCGACATAGTCAAACAAATTGCCACGCGATTGGACATTAAGGAAAAAGATGCCCTTTTCGTGGCGGATTCAATCATTCATGGCCTGAAGGAAGTCATCCTTCGCGATGGGCGTCTGGAAATCCGCGATTTTGGGGTGTTTCAGATCAAGGAGCGCAAACAGCGCATTGGCCGGAATCCCAAAAATAAAAAGGAATATCCAATCCCGTCGCGCAGAGTGGTTACATTCAAGTCCGGCAAGGAAATCAAGGAGCTTGACTTGGAAGGCGAACAGCCTCCGGAATCGGAGTAACGCGCCGCGGGGAAGGCGAGCGCCGCCGCTCCGCGCCGCGTTGCGGAGTTTTTTACCCGCTTTTGTTTTATTGGGACGCTAACCCGCGCACTTGAGGAGTTAAGTCTATGTTTCAGATGGATCGTTCGGTGAAAATCCTGCTCGCCATCATCGCCGTGCTTCTCTTCCTGCTTGTGGCACGGGGCGGAAAAGACGCGGGAATTCATACTTCTGCGCAAGCCGCGGCCGCGCAGCAGGTTCCCATCCGCGTGGATGTTCCGCTCATCAAGGAAATCAACCTCAACAAGGACGTGAAAGAGGTGATTTTGCTGGGCGATCAGAAGACGTTCCTTGTCCGCGTGGATAAAGGCATCGCTGTTTTCCAGGTGCAGGAATACTACCAATAACCTGAAAACGGCGCGGATGCCACCGCGAAAATCGCGAAAAGACACGAAATTAGAGGGCCATTATTCAAAATCTGTTTCACCCAATGGGCGAAACAGATTTTGATTTGGAGGTTCTATCTTTTCGGTATTTTGGTGCTTTTGTTGTTGCCGGAATTCATAACAATGCTTACAGGCATAAAGGGCCGGAGCAAATCAGGGCGCTTGGATTGAGAGCCTCGAAGAGGCGCAGGCATTCAATGTCCAGTCTTGCCGTATAGGTTCTGGCCAGGCGGCCATATAGGGGACAGAATAAAAGAGGTTTGGCATTATCCGAGGATGGCGCGGACCTGGTGAACGCGGCCGTCTTTGAAGTCGGGCAGGACATTGCCCTGAATCGGCGTCCCATCAACTTCGATCGCAATGGCTCCGCCTGAAACGCGCCGAGGATTCTCGACCTCGATTTCATACACCGCGCCGCGGAATTTGCGCCGCACCGAATAGCGTTCCCAATTGTTCGGAATGCACGGGCTGACAAGCAGGCCCTCGTAGGTTGGGCGCACGCCGAGCAGATAGTCGATTGCGTCGCGAAGCATCCACGTGGCCGATCCCGTCAGCCACGAATGCGATGCCTGGCCGAAGTTCGGGTGATCCGGCGAAGTTACATATTCAGCATACACGTAAGGTTCGACTTCATAGCGCGAAGGCGGAACCACGGGATTCATCGGGAGTGCGGCGCGGTAGTAATCCCATGCGTGATCGGCGCGTCCGAGCATCGCCTCGGCGAGGATGGCCCACGATACGGGATGGTTGAACACCGCGCCATTTTCCTTTTTGCCGGGCACACAGCGCGCGGCGAGGCCGATGTTGCGATTCACGCGCGTATAGGCCGGATGGAGCATCTTGGGGCCTTTGGGCGTGCGCAAATGCTCCCAGGCGGCATCCATGCACTGGCGGGCGCGTTCGCCTTCGGCCACGCCTGAAATCACAGCCCAACTCTGCGCATTGAGGAAGATTTTTCCCTCTTCGCAGGCGTTGGAGCCGATGACTTCGCCCAGGTCATTCGTGCCGCGCCAATACCAGTGGCCGTCCCAGGCGTGCGTGTTGATCGCCTCTTTTACTTTGTTGCGAATAGCCAGATAGCGATCCGCCGATTCGTTGTGTCCGGCGCGGCGGAGCAGTTCGGCCAGTTCGCGAACGGCATAGCAGAAAAAGAGAGAAACCCAGACGCTCTCACCCCTTCCCTTGCGGCCGAGGTAATCGAGCGTGTCGTTCCAGTCGCCCGGGCCAAAATAGGCCAGATGCCGGGGCGATAAGCGCGTGATCGTGTAGTCGAGGGCGCGTTCGAGGTGATTGAGAAGCGGTGCTTTGGGCTGTTCCTGGCCGGCCGGGACTTCATCGACAAACGGAACAATCTCGTCCAGGATCGAGAAATCGAGCGTTTCCTTTACGTATTGCGAGGCGGCGAAGGGAAGCCACAAGGCCGTATCGCTGTGGCCTGTATTTTCGCCCCCGTTCGTGTTCGGGTAATACAGGTGATAACAGCGGCCATTGGAGAATTGGCGTCCGGCTTGTTCGAGGATGCGGCGGCGCACCCAGGCCGGGCGGGTCATGAGCGGCCCAAGCACGTCCTGGCATGAATCGCGGAACCCGCGTCCGAAGAGCAGGCCGCCGTGATAATAGGAGGCGTCGCGCGAGAACTGGAACGTGGTCTTCACCTGATACTGGTTCCAGCAATTGAGCATGACGCGAGCGGGAGCTTCGGGAACATCGACCTGCACGCCGGAAAGATAATCGGCGAGGTCTTTATTCAGCGCTTCAAAGGCGGCCTGGACGTTGTCGATGGAGCGGTAGGTTTCCGCGATGGTCTGCGCGGCCTGAACGGAAGTGGTGTCAAGCGCCTCGTGGCGTTGCGAAAGGATGCGGATTTTCGTTTCGTCATCGTCGGATGTGGCGGGCAGCGAGGCTGTGCGCATCGGCGCAACAGGCGCGGAGGGATTGCGCGCCGCCATGCGAGCCGCATCGGCCGTTCCGCCGGGACCTTCGCCGCTTAGCCCCTTGGGAACGATTCCAAGAACGATGGCGAACTGGTTTTCGGCGCCGGGTTCGAGGAGAATTTCCGACTGGAGCGCCGCGACGGCGTCGCCCGCTGTGATTTCGGTGTTGAAACACTGGCCGGCGGCGACGGCGGCGGGATCGACCTCACTGCGCCACGGGCCGATGAAACGCGGACGCGAGCCATCGAAACTCGCCACAGGCAATGAGGAACTCATAAATGCCCAGCGATCCCATTCCTGATTGGGCTGCTCGACGGTGGCGCGGTTATACGTTACCCAGTAGCGCTTGGTCGCCATGAGCAGGCGGCGCTGATTGAGGTAAAAGACGGCGTTAAAATGCTGGTCGTTAGGCTGGTTGATAAGATCGACCAGCGCGTGGCCGAGGCAGAGCTCGACATAACTGAACACCTGCAAACGGCGCGGGCGTTTCGAGTTGTTTTTCAGCCGCACCCACCACAGTTCGCAATCGTGGGCGGCAGGGACAAAATATGTGATTTCCGAGGCGATAGAACGACAACGTCCCCGGATGCGTGTATAATTCAGGCCATGGCGGCATTCGTAGTTGGAGATTCGGAGGTTGGTGGGCTGCCAGGAGAGCGACCAGAAATCGCCTGAATCGGCGTCGCGCAGATACACATAGCGGCCTGGGCGGTCGAAGGGCAGATCGTTATAGCGCCATCGGGTGATGCGGTGATCGCGGGGCGACCGCCAGAACGAGAATCCGCCGCCGGCGTGGGAGATGAGACCATGATATGCGCCATTGGTGATATAGTTGACCCAGGGCA
>CAYUNT010000166.1:0-10291 GCA_964446285.1 uncultured Candidatus Sumerlaeota bacterium
GGAGGCGGGACTGGCGTGGGAACCACAAGCGCCGCTTCATTGAATTTGGCGATCTTGGGCGCCGGCGTCGGAGTGGCCGAAGCGCGATGAATCAGCCGCCGGTCGCGGAACCATTGCTCTTCATTGCGGAAGGAAGTAACAGTTTTTTCATCGATAACAAGCGTCTGATTTGTCGCCCGCAATCCGTCGTAATCGCGCAGCGCATTGTTGAAATCGCTGAAAACGCCCATGACATAGGATTCATTTGCCGCGCCCCATTGATCGAGCTGCTCGGGCGCCAGATTGGCGAGTTGCTCGTGGAGCGAGCGAATTTGCCAGAAACTCGCTCGCAAATAGCCGGAGAGTTCCACGTAAGGATTCGTTTTGGGCAGGAAGTCCTGTTTTCCGAGCAGCCATGCGGACTTGTAGAAGTCCTGGCGGGCCTTTTCCATGTTGCGCGAGGTGTCCATCTCGTGCTGCCCGCGCAGAAAATGCCCCATTCCCTGATAATAGAACAAAGGCCGGCGGAATTCTGTTTCGTAAGTTTCGGGATACGCCGCTTTCCAGACAGGCTGAAGCGGATCGCTCATCATCTGGCTGCTTTTTTGTATCAGGAAGTTGAAATTGCTATCGCGCAGATTGCGGTCCATCTGCGTGAAAATGAAATCGGCCAGGCGGCGGGCGGGACGCGCCACTTCCGGCTCGGCCGCCGCGTGCTTCTGGCCGTAATCGATCAGTTTTTCCAGCGCGCCGTCTGCGTCGTAGAACCGGCCCTGGTTGATCAGCGTATCGAGTTCATTGGCGAATTCGTAAGAGCCTCCCGCGGAAGAGGCACGGTGGATTTGCTGAATTTCGCGCTTGGGAACATTAATAGTGACTCCGCCTGTCTCGATAACGATCTCTCTTGCGTCTTCTTTAATTATCCGGCCGGTGTAGGCTTCGCCGGTGGTTCTAACAATTTGATCCTGGGAGTATGCGCATAGGGAAAAAACCGCATACGCGGCCGCGCACACCAGAACGGCTGGCCGGGGGACTCGGCGATTGGAAGTTCCCCGGTCCTTTTTGAAATTCGCCTCGCGCCATAGCTGGCCCGCCGGGGAAAATTTGTCCCCGCCGGCCGTGTGCATTCCAAAGAACGAGAGCATCGGGTGTTTTATTCTCCTATATAGGGAGGATTCCGGTGCGTCCTTATAGGCGCCTTGGAATACCCGCGCAGTCCCGCCCGAAGACCGGGCGGAACCGGCTGCGCGAGCGCAACAAAACAAGCTTGCCCCGCCACCCCCGAATGGTTTCGCTTTCCTTTTAGCAAGTTCAACCTTAAAAGGTGTTTTCGGCGGGCTGGAAATGCATTCCAAGTCCCTCTCCAGCAGCTTTGGACGTTCTATCCAAGGCTCCCGATGGCTTAGACAAACCATTCGGCCTCGGGGATCCCGAAAAAGAGAAAAAAAGGCAAAACAACCGTCCTGAAGCTATTGGAGGGTGAAATAGTCACCGTTTGCGCGCTTTGGGACTCTCTTCTCCATCGTTTTCGAATCCACCATGGAAAGCGCTTCGCATGAAACCTCGCATTGGCATCGGCTCTGGCTGCACGGACAACAACGAACGCGGTTTCACAGCCGCTCTTGGGCATTCCTATCTTCGGTCGGTTACGCTGGCTGGCGGCGCGCCGGTCATTATTCCCATTACGGACGACCCTGATGTTCTCGATGCCTGTCTGGGCGGTGTCGATGGCGTGATTGTGCCCGGCGGCCCCGATCTTCCGCCGTCCGATTATGGCGAAACGCCGCTTCCGATGGTCGAGGAGGTCGCCCCCCCGCGGCGCGGGTTCGACATGCGATTGTGCCGGCGGGCGATTGAACTCGGTTTGCCTGTGCTGGGCATCTGCCACGGCTGCCAGGTGGTCAATGTGGCCCTGGGCGGAAGTTTGTATCAAGACATCCTGACGGAATTCCCCGACTCGCCGCTGGCGCACCGCCGCCGGCTGTTTCCTTATTACACTTCGCATCCGGTGAGCGTGGAACCCGGCTCGCGCGTGGCAGCCATTTTGGGCGGCACGCGCGTCGAGACAAACAGCGCCCATCACCAGTCAGCCAAACGCATCGGCGAGGGATTGCGCATCGTGGCGCGCGCCGATGACGGAGTGGTCGAGGCGGTTGAACACGAAGACAGATCGCGGTTTATCCTGGGCATTCAATGGCATCCCGAGAAACTAGCGGAAAAAGCCGACGGCCCTCATCGCGCTATTTTTCGGGCGCTTGTGGAGGCATCGCTTGCCCGATCTTTGGCTGCTAAATGACGTGGATGGCGGAAAAAGACGCAAAGGACATAAAGGAAGTTGTTGTGAGTTGTGGGTTGTGGGTTGTGGGTTGCGAGAGAAGAAGTGATCGGTGATCAGTGGACAGTGGACGGTGGACGGTGAAGAGGGTTGTGGGTTGTGAGTTGTGAGTTGTGAGCAAGAGTGGGCGGTGAATAGTGGTCAGTGGACAGTGAAGATTTGTCGGCAGTTGGCGGTTGGTGGACAGCAATCAGTTAAGATTTGTCGGTGCTTTCGGTTGCCGCGGCGGGAGTTCTCATAATCCCTTCAACCTTTTTGCGTTTCTCCTCTTAACTCACAACTCACAACCCTCTTCACTGTTCACTGTCCACTGATCACTTCTTCTCTCACAACCCACAACCCACAACTCACAACTCCCCCTCGCTACTTCATCGCCCTCCTCAACACCGGCTCGATTCGCTCCGCGATTTTGCCGTAGCCGAGCGCGTTGGGATGCAGCGCGTCATGCATGAGGTCCGGGTGGCCGAAGACGCCTTTCTGGATGTCCGGCACAAAAAGGCATCCCATGCGCCGGGCCAGGTCGCGATAATCCTCGCGCCAATCGATGCCAAGCAGGACCGATCCTTTGATGCCAACCAAAATCACCAGTGCGCCGCCTTGCTGGATGCGGCGGATGATTTCTTCCAGATTGGCGAAGGTGTCTTTGCGTGAGCGGCGCTGAAGAATGTCGTTTCCCCCGAGGCACACAAGCACGATGCGCGGTTTAGCGGCCAGGACGTCGTTGTCGAGACGGCGCAGCGCGGCCACAGTCGAATCGCCATCCACGCCGCGGTTGAGAATTGCCGCGCCTACCCCCAATCGGCGTTCGAGTTGAGCGGGATAGCTATCGCCCTCCGCCGCGCCATAGCCTCGAGTCAGACTGTCGCCAAAGGCCACAATGGGCGCGTTCGCGGCGGCGCGGGGCGGGGAATTCACGATGGGCCATGTATTATCCCGCGGCCGCGTAAAAAACCACGCGGCGGCACCCGCTGCGGCCAGCGCCAGAACAAACGCCCTCACCGGATGTTTCAGCCGCATCGCACTATGCCCTCCTCTGGCCTTTGCGCGCGAGAGACCGGATGCCCTTGCGCCTTTAATCGCTTGCCAAAATGCGGTTGGGGGTCAAGCGCAGGCTTGTGTTGTGGCGCGTGATTGCGGCCCTTTTGCGCGCCTGGATGCCGCCAGAATGCGCTTTCACGCTTGCATTGCGCGGCGATTCCGCCCGATACGTATGCCTAGAGCGTTTGGCGCGGCGGGCGCGGCGCTATCGCGATTTAGGCCGAAGCCTCTTTGCTTGTGAGGCTGCCGTTAAAATTCTTTTCTTAGGACATTGCCATGCCCAGAGCTTATGGATTCGTTGAAACGCGCGGTTTTACCGGCGGTGTGGAAGCCACGGACGCCATGCATAAGGCCGCTTCAGTGGATTGGGGCCGCCGTCAGGACATCGGCGGCGGATATGTGACGACGGTTTGCGTGGGCGATGTTGGCGCGGTTCGCGCCGCGGTCGAGGCGGGCAAAGCTGCCGCGCAGCGCGTGGGCGAACTCCATGCCGCGCACGTCATTGCAAATCTCCACGACCAGGTCGTCGAGCGAATCCTCCAGGGCAAAAAGGTCGAGCAGCTTCCGCCGGACGCCTCGGCGCTTGGGTTGATCGAGACGGTTGGCTTTACGTTGATGATCGAGGCTGCCGACAGTGCCGTGAAGGCCGCCAATGTGCAGATCGCCGGGCATTTGTGGGTGGGGTCGGGATACGCCGTGGTGCTTGTGCGCGGCGATGTAGCGGCCGTGCGCGCCGCCGTGGACGCCGGAGCGCAAAACGCCGGACGCCTTGGCAAAGTCGTTTCGGCGCATGTGATCCCCGCGCCGCATCCGGGGCTGAGCAAGATCATGCCAATCGGCCCGGCGGTGAAAAAGGATGAAGGCGCGGGCGCTCCCGAAGGCCAGGCGCTTGGGTTCATCGAAACCAAAGGATTTGCGTGCCTCGTCGAGGCTGCGGACGCCGCCGTGAAAGCCGCCAATGTCGCGGCGCTTGGGTGGCAGAAGGTTGGATCGGGACTTGTGACCGTCGTCGTGCGTGGCGATGTGGCCGCCGTCAAAGCGTCGGTGGACGCCGGGGGCGAGTCGGCGCGCCGCGTGGGCGAACTCATCGCGCTGCACGTCATTCCGCGTCCACACGCCGCCACGTCGTCTTACAGCTTCCCGGGCTGACGCCCTTCTGGCGGCGCATCCCAATTGAGAAATTAACAATGGACGCGCGGGTGGACGATATTATCCAGCAGGCGGTGGATTCCATCGTTAGCGAAATCCGCCCCGAGCAAATCATTTTGTTCGGGGCTTTCGCGCGGGGCGATGCGTGTCCGGATTCCGATCTGGATTTTTTGGTGATTCAGTCCGAACCGTTCACGCCGCAGATGAGCCGGAGGAAGACATTCGCCCGCCCGTGCCGCGCGCTAATGACTTTGCCGTTGCCCGCGGACATTTTGCTTTACAGCCGCAATGAAGTGGAAAACCTCAGCCGTTCACCCGGCCATGTGGTGTCTCAGGCGCTTCAGGAAGGCAAGATGCTCTATGCCCGAGCTTGAGCTGGCGCGGCGGAGGATGATTTTTTCTTCCCTTTGCATTTTCATTCCGCCCTTTCAGGGCTTGGGATTTCTTGGGGGTGCCTTTACCCAGGGCGCCGCTTCGCTTGCCTTGGGCTATAGAATTTCCGCGCCTTCGGCGCTCAGGAAAATGCCGTGTCTTTTTCTTCCGGTTCTTCCGGGTTTGCTTTGAAAGGATAATCGTTTCGTGTCTTCCCGTTCCCGCCGCTTGTCCGCGCGCATTCCTGGCGCGGATTCCAGTTCTTCCTCCTCCCAGCGCTCCTCCTCATCTTCTGGCCTTTCTGCTTCCACGCCGCTCGCGCCGAAAAAACCTTCGCGCTTGCGCCGATGGTGGGGAGCGTTCGTAGAGGACCTCTCCTGCCACGGACTGGCGCTCACTTCGGCCATTCTGTTGCGGCTGGCGTTTCCCAAGCCAGGACAATGGCTTTGGCTCTTGGCCTGGGTGGCGCTCGCACCGCTATTCATGGCCTTGCGCGCACGCCAGGGATCGCGCGCGTTCGCCATCGCGTTCACATTTGGATTCGTGTTTTCTTATATAAATATGTTCTGGCTCCATACGCTGATCCCCTACAATCCCTTTATTCCTTTGGGAATTGTGGCGATGTCGGCGGTGATGGGGGCGTGGATGGCGCTCGGCGGATGGGCGTGGTCGTCGCTGCGAGCGCGCTACGGCATGGTGGGAGGACCCGGAGGCGCTGGACGCGGTGGATTGCGCGGCGGGTTGCTCGCCGCCACGGGATGGGTGGCCGCCGAGTATTTGCGCTCGCTCGGACCGTATGGATTTCCGTGGGGGCAATTGGGATATTCGCAGCAGCCATGCTTGCCGCTTCTGCAAACGGCGTCGATTGCAGGAGTTTATGGGATTTCGTTTCTTCTCGTGCTCGCAAATGGGTTTGCGGCGGACGCGGCGCTTGGCTGGCTGTTGGACCGCGAACGTCGCAAACACATTTCGGTTTCTCCGTTGTCTTCTTCGCCGTCCGCCTCTTTGCTGGCTTCTGCGCCACCTCCCGCCGCGCCATCTTTGCTGCGGCCGGCGCTGATCCGCCTGGCGGGACTGGCGATTGTCGTTGTGGCGCTTGGAGTTTGGGGAATCGTGCGCGCCCGCGCCGTCGAAAGCCGCGCGCTCCGAAACGCCGAAAGCGCCGGCACAATTCTCCGCGTGGCCGCGCTCCAGCCCAACGTTCCCCAATCGGAAAAATGGGATTCTTACACGTCGCCCGATCCCGCCGAGCGCGACCAACTCCAGCGGCGCATGACGGCGGACCTCCTCGATATGTTCGATTCGCTGGCAATCGAGGACAAGCCCCTCGACCTGATTGTGACGCCCGAGTCGGTCATTACCGCCCCCATCTTCAATTGGAATGCGGAGATGCAGCAGTTGCTGTCGGCGCGCGCGCACGACTTGGGCGCGCCGATCTTTGTTGGCGCGGACGACTGGGACCTCTTCAACCGCGATGGCGCGCCCGCCGCCGATCTGGCCGAGGCCATCGATCCGGCCTCTGGCTGGCCTTACAAGCATCGCGCCTATGTGGCCTCATGGATGATTCCGCCCGACCGCCCGTTCGATCATTCCGCCGTCTATCACAAAGTGCGTCTTGTGCCTTTCGGTGAATGGGTTCCGTGGTTCAACCTCATTCCTGGATTCCAGGAAAACATAGTCCAGATCGGGTCTTTCACACCTGGCGACGGGCCGGTGCTGTTTGCCGTTTCGGCGCGCGGGGGCGAAGAAAAGACCGCCGATAGTCCAGAGAAAGGCGCAGACGAGGGTTACAAAGACAACAAGAACAGCGCGGACGCAAGCGATGCAAGCAATCTGCCCCGCCAGCGCCTCGCGCCGCCGCAGGTGCGGTTTTCGGCCGGGATTTGCTTCGAGTCCATTTTCAGCAGCCTTTACCGCCAGATGGCGCGGCGCGGCGCGCATTTGCTCGCCAACGTCACGAACGACGCCTGGTATGGGCGCTCGGCCGGTCCCGCGCAGCATTTCCAATTTTCCGTGCTTCGCGCCGTGGAAACAGGCCGCCCGCTCGTGCGCGCGGCCAACACGGGCATCACGGCCGTGATTTCGCCCGCCGGCCGCGTTGCAGACCGGATTCCTTTTGGCGAAAAGGGAATTCTTCGCGCCGCCATTCCCGTGGACGCCGCTGCGCCCCTGACGCTTTACGGCCGCCTGGGCGATTGGTTTGCATTGCTTTGCCTGGCGCTCGCGGCGACTCTGACCGTCGGTCGCGGAATTGCGGCGCGCTTTGCGGGCAAATCCGGCAGGCAGTCAACTCTCCCAGTCTCGGCAGAAAAACTCTAAAATGGCGTAATGACGCCAGAGGAAGTGTTATGAACTCAATTCGCACGGCAATTGCATGTATGGCGATTCCGGTAATGTTTAGCGCGTGCGCGGCATTTACCGGTGAATCGGAACCCACGCTTCCGCGCGAGGGGCGCGCCATCTGGGTGGTGCGCAGCCATTACAAAACGCCCGACGACGTTCGCGCGATCATGCGCAATTGCGCCGAGTGCGGATTCAATCAGGTGCTTTTCCAGGTGCGTGGCAACGCTACGGTGTTTTACCGCTCGAAAATCGAGCCGTGGGCTTGGGAATTGACCGGCGGCGGCCCGGAAAACCTCGGCAAGGACCCGGGCTGGGATCCGCTGGCGGTGGCCGTCGAGGAGGCGCACAAACTCGGGTTGGAACTCCACGCGTGGGTGAATGTGTATCCGGGCTGGCAGGGCAGGGAGTGGCCCGCGGCGGGCGCGGCTCAGCTGCACAACACGCATCCCGATTGGTTTATGAAGTGGAAAGACGGAAGCGACATGCTGCCTTACTATATGAGCAAAGATAAAAAAGTCGTATGGTATTCTTTCATCAATCCCGCCCACCCAGACGTAAATCCTTATCTTGTCAGCGTTTTCAGCGAAATCGTCCGCAACTACGCCGTCGATGGCATCCACATGGATTACGTTCGCTATCCGCACGATCTGAAGGGATGGGATTTTTCCTATGACCCGATCAGCCTGTCGCGGTTCGCGGCGGAAAATGACGGCAAAACGCCCGACGCCGATCCGCAGGCATGGAACCGCTGGCGCGCGGCGCAGGTGACAGACCTCGTGCGGAGGCTGCATCGCGAGCTGAAGGCGATTCGCCCGCGTGTGGCGTTGACGGCCGCCGTGGCGGGCAATTACGAGCATGGCCTTGGCAATATGCAGGATTCGCGCGCATGGGCCGCCGAGCATATTATCGATGGTCTGATCCTTATGAATTACCAGCCCGACAACGAAAAATACGCTGCGAACATCCGCGAAACAGTAGCGGGCCTTAAGGCGGCGGCGGGCGACTCGGGGGCGTGCCCGATTTACTCCGGCATGGGGCCATACAAATACGCCAAGGAAGAAGGCGCGGCGGAGAAATTCAAACGGCAAATCGAAATTGCCCGCGAGGAGGGCGCGGCGGGAGTGGCGCAATTTTCTTACACCACGCTGTTTGGCGACGACCACAAACCCCGTCCGTTTGCGATTCAATTGCGCGATGAAATCTGGCGAGATCGCGCCGCCTCGCCTCTGGCGCGATAGTCTTCCGGCCTTTGGCGGGGCGATCCTGCCGCCGCCTCAGGAGAATGGGCATGTCCGCCGAATCGACTCCTGCCGCGCTGTTGATGCCCGTGGTCATCTTCGGGTCATGGCAGGCATTCGTTGTGCCGTTTTGCATCGCGGTATGCGGCGCGCGCAAAGCCACGGCGCACCCCGAACAGCCTTTGCCGCCGGGAGAATCATGGAACTTCTTTGCCGCGCAGGTTCGCCAGCGATTGAAAATCTGGAAGGGTGTCTGGGCGATTGCGCTGGCCATGGCGGCGGCCATGGGATTCTACCTGGGCTGCAAATACAAGTTTCCCACCGTGCTGATTTTGGTATGTTGCATTCTTGACCCCGCTATTTTCTTGATAATGTGGCTTTGGGCCGCTGTGGCGTGCCTGATTTTTTCCGGGCCGGTTAAAAGGCTTTGGTGTGTCATTGCCCTGGCCAGCGCCTTTTCCATCTTTGCCACCGTGGGGTTGGGACTGGTTGTCGTGATGGGGCTTCCGGCGCTTGGCTTGCCCAGGGATCTCGTTGAATACCAATATCGCGACGCCACCAATGAGACGCACTTCATCGCGCTGGGCCTGTTCTATGTCCTGCTTATTACCTGGGCGTTATTCCATTGGGTTGTGCGGCGCGCGAAGGCCAAAGGAGATGAATGGTTCCGGTTCACCCCACAGTAATTGCTTCCCCCCACCCCGACGCCGCGGAGAAGATGTTTCCGCTGCGATGCCTCCGTCTGAGAGATAAAACATGTCCGCAAACTCACCCCTTATGATTCTGCTCAACTATGCGGTCTTTTTGGGGCTGTGGCAGATTTTTGTCGTGCCATTTTGCCTGGCTGTGTGCCGCGCGCGCGAGTTTGTGTCGCATCCCGAACACCGCGTATTGCCGGAAACATCATGGAATCTCTTCACCCAAAACATGCGCCGCCAGTTGAGAATCTGGAAAATTGTCTGGATCATTTGCCTGGCCGCTTTCGCCATTTTAGGATTCTTTCTGGCGCACAGGGACGGTTTGCCCGTGGCGCTGGCTCTCTTTTTAGGCACATTGGCTCCTGCCATGTTCATGATCCTGTGGTTTTGGGCGGCGGCAGGGTGTATGGTTCTGGCCGGACCCATCGAGCGGCCCTGGGCTATGATCCTTCTTGCCAACGTCTTCTCTATAATTGCCACGGTGGCATTGGTTTTGATTATTCAAGCGGGTCTTCCAGCGCTTGGAGTGCCCAAGGCGTATGTAGAGTATCGAACCTCCAACCAGAACCAAATAATCTCTATTGGCATGTTTTATGTTTTGCTTATCGCCGCCGCTGGTTTGTATTGGAGCGTCCGGCGCGCGAAAGGCAAAGGAGACGCGTGGTTTCGGTTCCCGCAGTAATCACTTCCACAATCGCTTCCCTGTCCCCTGCGCAGCGATGCGCAAATCCGCCGCTCCGCCCCCGATTGGAGATCGAGCATGGCCAGAATCTCGCCTTGGATTATCGCCCTAAATTATGTGGTCATTTTTGGCCTGTGGCAGATTTTTGTCGTTCCGTTTTGCCTGGCGGTGTGCCGCGCGCGGGGATTTGTGTCGCATCCTGAACACCGCGTGTTGCCGGAAACCTCATGGAATCTCTTCGCCCAAGACATGCGCCGCCGCCTGAGAATCTGGAAAGTTGTCTGGGCGGTCGCCATACTGATTGCAGGCGTGATGGGCGTGCTCATCGCCGCCAAGGAAAAGGTCTCGGTGGCGGCGGCTGTAATTCTGGCTCCCCAGGCGATATGCACCTTTGTATTGCTGTGGCTTTGGGCGGGCGCGGCCTGCATGATCCTGGCCGGACCCCTCAAGCGGCCCT
>CAYUNT010000167.1:0-10073 GCA_964446285.1 uncultured Candidatus Sumerlaeota bacterium
AAGCCGATTCCGAGGTCTCATTCCCATAAAAGCCGCTTTTCGCTACACTCCAGAATACTTTATATTCGGTTTGATGTGAGATGCGGAGAACTGATGCGTGGGCTGGCGCTCCCAGTTGGCTTTCCATTTCCGTTGGCAGGAATGTCCAGATGCGCTTGGCCGCGCTGGCATATTTCCTGAAATCGCCGGGGAGTTGCCACTCTGGTTTTCAGGCTTGAAAAGGGCGGGAAATCGGGGCAGATACGTTGTGTTCAAGGGTTGTGCCGCCCGCGTTTTTCAGTTCGAGGCGCGATGGTTCCAGCAAAGGCAGGCTCTCCCTTGTGCATTGTGTTTTCCTTCGCAGAAATTCACATATCTGAAATCGAATATCCACTCAGGAGGCGGCATCATGGCCAAAGGCAAATCGAGCAAATCCAGCGCATCTACGAAATCCGGCGTTCCTGTGTTTCGCAATTACATAGATGGCAAATGGGAATCCAAGGGCGGCAAGGGGACGTTTCTGAACATCAATCCGGCGGATACGCGCGAGGTGGTTGGCGAATTTCCGCTTTCGAGCGCAAGCGATGTGGATCGCGCCGTTCAGGCCGCGCGCCGGGCGTTCCGTTCGTGGCGTCTGGTGCCCGCGCCGCGCCGCGCGGACATCATCCGCCGCGCCGGGGATTTGCTCGTTCGCGACAAACTGGACATCGCCCGCCTTGCGACGCGCGAAATGGGCAAGGTCGTTGCGGAAACGGGCGGCGACGTGCAGGAGGGCATCGACACAGCCTACTACATGGCGGGCGAGGGGCGCCGTCTCTTTGGCGACACTGTGCCGTGCGAAATGCCAAACAAATTCGGCATGTCGATCCGCATGCCGGTGGGCGTCTGCGGCCTCATCACGCCGTGGAATTTCCCGATGGCGATTCCGACCTGGAAAACATTCCCTGCGCTGATCTGCGGAAACACAGTGGTGATCAAACCCGCGACAGACACCCCGGCGACCGTGGTGAGGCTGGCGCAAATCCTCGAAGAAGCCGGCCTGCCGCCCGGGTGCTTCAACGTGGTTTGCGGCGCGGGGTCCGAGGTGGGCAATGCGCTCGTCGAGCACCCTGAGGTGAACCTGATTTCGTTCACGGGATCGACGTCGATTGGGACGCGGATTGGCGGTTCGTGCGGGCGTCTGAACAAGCGGTGCTCTCTCGAAATGGGCGGGAAAAATGCGCAAATTGTTATGGATGACGCTGATCTCGATCTCGCGCTGCAAGGGGCGTTGTGGGGCGCGTTCGGGACGGCCGGGCAGCGATGCACGGCGACGTCGCGCGTGATTCTCCACGCGAAAATCGCAAAGAAATTCACGGAAATGCTCGTCGAGCGTGCGCGGGCGCTGCGTGTTGGCAACGGCCTCGATCCGAAAGTTGACATGGGGCCGGTCATTAACGAAGCGGCGCGCAAGTCGATTCTTGAATATATAGAAATCGGCAAGAATGAAGGCGCGAAACTGCTTTGCGGCGGCGGCATCGCCAAGGGCAAGGGACTCGAAAACGGGTGGTTCCTCGAACCGACGATTTTCGGCGGGGTGACGCGCGCGATGCGGATTTTCCGCGAGGAGATTTTCGGCCCGGTGCTGTCGCTGACCGTGGTGAAGTCGTTTGAAGAAGCGATTGAGACGCTGAACGATTCGAGCTACGGGCTGTCGTCGTCGATTTACACTCAGGATGTGAACCGCGCCTTTGCGGCCATTCGCGACATCGAGGCAGGCATCACCTACATCAACGCGCCGACGATTGGCGCGGAAATCCAATTGCCATTTGGCGGCGTCAAGGGCACGGGCAACGGCCACCGCGAGTCGAGCCACACGGTTCTCGACACGTTCTCCGAGTGGAAGGCCGTGTATGTGGAATACAGCGGCAAATTGCAGCGCGCGCAGATCGATTCCTAGTTATCTTCACGCGAGCACTTTGCGGCATACGGCAGGATGGCGGCAGGATTATTGGCGCAAAAGCGCTTTTTGAAAGTGAATACTATGCCGGTGTATTGCGCGATTGGTTTCTTGTCGATAAGGTGAAAGGCGAACTTTATTCGGAAGCGCCGCAGGCGCGGCGAGGAAAAAGCCCAGGGCAAGCGCAGCGCCGCCCTGGGGATGCAGCCCACCAAAACCCAAGCCCTGTCAGGGCGACAGGAAAAAATCGCCGCCATGCCGCAATCGCTTGCCCAACTCTATACACATCTGATCTTCTCAACGAAGAACCGCGAACCAGTGTTGGATGCTTCGCTCCACGAATCCCTTCGCGCCTATTTAGGCGGTATTCTTCGCGCCCTCGAATCGCCTTCTTTGGCCATTGGATGTGTGAAGGATCATGTCCATCTTCTCTATTGCCAATCTCGTAAAATTGCCCTGATTCAGGTTGTTGAGAAACTGAAGAATTCCTCCTCAAAATGGCTGAAATCCCAAGGCCCGGAGTTGCGACGCTTCTATTGGCAGGGCGGATATGGGGCGTTTTCTGTCAGCGCCTCAAAATTGGAGGCTGTGAGCCGGTATGTGTTGAATCAGGAGGCGCATCACCGGAAAATGACATTCGAGGAGGAATTCCGGCGGTTTTTAGAGGAGTATCATGTTGCATACGATGAACGGTATGTATGGGATTAATCGCGGATTGGAAGGAGGGGATCATGACGCCCTTTCAGGGCTTGGGTAATGTGGGGCTGATTCCCAGGGCGGCGCTGCGCTTGCCCTGGGCTTTTGCCTCGCCGCGCCTTTGGCGCTCCAGAAATGAAATCAATTCCGCAAGGTGTTGCCCTGGGCTTTTGCCTCGCCGCGCCTTTGGCGCTCCAGAAATGAAATCAATTCCGCAAGGTGTTGCCCTGGGCTTTTTCCTTGTTGCGCCCTTGGCGCTCCAGAAAAGAAATCAATTCCACAAGGCGCCGCCCAGAGCCTTTTCCTCGCCGCGCCTTTGGCGCTCAAGGATTAACGGGCCATTTTCGCATATTGAGCCGCAGACACAATGAAGACATCAACAATTCAATACAGTTGAAGGAGCGTTGAACCCAGTGGTGGGAAATCTGATCGCGGGGCTGTTGCTGTTCGGGGCTGTGCTGCTTGGCATCGCTTTGCTCCGTTTGCAGCGCCGCGCTCAGGAATTGCGCCGCGCCCTGGCGGCGTATCAGCGCGAACACCGCGCCGTCATTGATTTTCTCGTCCATACGGGCGACCAACTTACGGCGCGCCTGGAGCTGGATGAAACCCTCGAAGCGATTTTGCGGTTCATGGTGGATTCGACGGATGCGCATTCGGGCGCCGTGTTTCTGCGCGATGCCAAAGACCCCAATTCCCTCCAGGCCCATGTGATTCAAGGGCCGTTCCCGCCGCTGAATCCAGTTTCGGACAAGGTTTTCAGCCGCCATCAATACCTGGCCGAGCACCTGAAGCGCGAGAAAATCCGCCTTGGCGAGGGCCTGGTCGGGCGCGTGGCGGAGCGCAAATCGCCTCTGCTCATCACAGACGCCCGCAACGACCCGATTGTCCCGGCGGGCGCTGGGGGAGTGGTGCCGATCGACACTCTGATGGCCGCGCCGCTTATCGCGCGCGACGAACTGCTTGGCGTCATCGTGCTCGTCAACCGCCGCCAGGAAAAGCAGCCCTTCACGCCAGATGACCTCAATCTGCTTGGCGCGCTGGCCGACCAAGCCGCAATTACGGTCAACCTCGTGAAGATGTATCGCGAACTGGGCGAAAAGCAGCGCCTCGAACAAGAATTGCGCGTAGCACACGACATTCAGGGCATGCTGCTGCCGCGAGTTTGTCCGGCGGTGGATGGCCTGGAAATCGCCGCCTTCGGCGAAGCAGCCCTCGAAGTGGGCGGCGACTATTACGATTTCTTTGATGTGGACGACGTCCATCTGGGAATCGCGATTGGCGACGTGGCCGGCAAAGGCATTCCGGGCGCTCTCGTGATGGCATCCGTTCGGAGCACATTGCGGGCCGAGGCGCGGGGCGATCTTTCGCCTGCCGCTGTTTTGGCGCGTGTGAATCGCAACCTGGTGCATGACACCTCGCCGCAGGTGTTTGTTACTATGACCTATGCGATTCTGGATCGCCGCACTCTGCGCTTGCGTTTTGCCCGCGCCGGGCACGAACCTATTATTGTCTGTTCGGCTCGGGAAGAAGAACTTCCCGTGCTCCATACCCCGAATGGCATCGCTTTGGGGCTTGTGGACGACCAGATGTTCCGAATTACGGAAGAAGAAGAAGTGGAGTTGCATGAGGGGGAGCTGGGTGTGCTATATACGGATGGGGTGGTGGAGGCGCGCAACCGGGCAGACGAAGAATACGGAGCCAGCCGGTTCCTGGCGATTCTTCAGAGCCACGCGAATCGTTCCGTGCAAGAGATCGTCGATGGTGTTACCAGCGATATTCGCAAATTTACGGAGGGTCTTGCCCAGCACGATGATATTACGCTAGTGGTCCTCAAGGCCGTTCGCCGATCCGAGGGCGTTCAAGCCCCCGATGTTTCGGAAGCGCTCCAGGCGGTTAAAGGCTGATCGTCCGGACCCGGTTATGCTTTCCCGTTGTATCATTCATGCGGATTTTGTGGAGTGGCTGTTGTGAAAACTTTTGATATCAAGGTGCAAAAAGAAGCAGTTCCCGAAGGGTGGGTTCGGGTGGATCTCTCAGGATTCCTCGACGCCCACACAGTTCGGGAATTCGATGCAAGCATGGCGGAGTTGCTTCGCTCGGCGTCGTGCAACATACTCCTCGGTCTGGAGAAACTCAACTACATATCAAGCGCGGGCGTGGCATCCTTGATGGGGCTGATGCAGAAGCTCCGCGGCGGCAAAGGGCGCCTCGTCCTTCTGCGGCCGAGCGACAAGGTATTCCACGTCCTGAAAACCCTGGGCTTCACCAATATCTTTCAGATTGTGCAGGATGATAGCGAATTGGATACCCACGAACCCTAAGATCGCGCGCGCGGCCTATTCCGGCGGTGCAGGGAGCGCCCGGCAATGACCTCCCAAGAACGAACTTGTGAAGAAATCGAATTCGAGGTGCGCTGTCCCCTCTCCGGCCCCTCGCTGGCCGTTATCCGCGCGTTCGTTGAGACGGTCGCGCGCCAAATGGGCTTTCACATCGATGACGCCGCCAAAATTGAAATGGCCGTCGATGAAGCCTGCGCCAACGTGCTTCTTCACGCCTACCCCAATTCCCATAACGAAGCCCAATGCGATTTCACGCTGAGGCTGCGGGTTTCGCCCGACGCGATTGCCATCTGGATTATCGACAAGGGCGTTGGCTCCCAGCGCGGAGAACACAAGGGCGTTGGTTCTATCCGCGAGTATATGAATCTTGAGAAAAAATACCACGGGCTGGGGACCTACATCATCCGATCTTTTATGGATGAAGTTGAATATCATTTCCCCGAGGAAAAAGGAACGATCCTTCGAATGGTGAAATACCTTCATGCGGCGCCTCAAGCGCGCGTATGAAGCGATTTTTCAATGGAAAGGGATTTATGAGAATTATCGTTTTCTGCAGCGTGTGCATGATGCTTCTGGCCAGCTCATGCAGCTTGAAATGCGCCGTATGGTCAACAAAGGAACAGGGGAGAATTACCGAAGAAATTAGCGCCCGCATGGCGGAATTGATCGAAAGCGCAAATCAAATGAAGATCGATGCGCTGGTCAAATATCTGACGGAAAATCCGGATGCCAATTTCTATATGAATGCAAAAGCAATGGGGAAACAGGAACTTCTCGCGGAAGTGCTGAAGATGTATATTCCCTTTCAAAGCCAGCAGATTACCGTGAAAAACCAAAGAGTTATCGTCCTTGGCCCGGATGCGGCTCTTTGGAAAGCGCAGGTTCAGAGCACCGCTCTTGGAAAGGATGGCAAGAGCTCCACAATGGACCTCACGGAAACCTGGCTGTGGCAAAAGCAGAACGGGGAATGGGTTGTCACGCACTATGACGAATCCTGGTAGAATCCATTCCGGCTATTTCCTTTGCCGCGAAGGATGCCATCGCCAACGACCGCGCATCCGCATGAACGCAGGGCCAGTGAAGGTTGAATTCCCGCTCCAATTACTTGAATTGCAGTATAAACAACCCGTGCCGCCTCCTGAAACATAAGAATCCATGACCTCCTCCGGGAAAAAAACTTCACAGCGTTCGCTTAACCGCCTTGTTGGGCAATTGCGATGGGTTACGCGAATCGCCACCGCCCTGACCGCGAGCATTCGTCCGGAGGATTTGTATTCCATCATCCTTTCGGCCGTGGTGTCGCCGGATGGATTGGATTATTCCAAGGCATTCTTGTTCGCCACGGACCGCACGCAAGCATTGTTGCAAGGCAAACTGGCCATGGGACCAGCGTCGCGACGCGAGGCCTTGGCCTTGCGCCGCGAACTGAAGGCCGAGGCGGATTATCTGGCATCGTTGAAGCAGCCGGAGGCTGGAGCCGCCGCCGCCGCCGGAGCCGCTTGTCCTCCGCCGGCCAATTCGGCGGACGCAGAGAGCGCCGCCAAGGAATCCGCAACCGCGCCGGCGTGTCCTCCAGAAGCCTTGCGGTTTTTGGAGGACAGCGCGCATTGGATCAGCATTGCCCAGCGCATGGAAGTCAACGGACTCGCCAGCCAGGCGCTTGCCGAAATCCGAACCTCGCTCTCCGGCCCGGATTCCGGCGCGCCTGCTTCGGATGATTTTCTGCGATGGGCCGCCAGTCTGACGTTCCCGACCGTGATCGATCCGTCGCGCGGGTCTCCGCTGCCCTCGCCGCCGCTGGATAAACTTCTCTTGCCGCCGATTGTCGCCGTTCCGCTGCGCACACCCAAAGGATTGCGCGGACTGATTCTCGCGGATAAACGTTTCAGCCGCAACCGCGACATCGACCCGGGCGATTTGCAGGAATTCGATTGGTTTTCGCTCCAGGCAGCCCTGGCTATCGAGAACGCCGACCTGATTGAAGACCTGGAAGTCACATACAATCAGCTTCAGGAACTCGACACGCTGAAGGGCAATTTCCTTTCGATCATTTCACACGAACTGCGCACGCCCATGACGGCGATTCTTGGAGTTACTGAGTTGCTCCTGAACGAGCGCGTGGGGTCGCTCCAGCCCACGCAACGTTCGCTTCTTGTGCGGGCGCAAAAGAATGCCAATCACCTGACGCAGATTGTGAACGACTTGATCGAGGTGACGGAGGTTCAGGCGGAGGGAATGCGCAATCTGGCGCTTCGGCCCGTCGATCCTCTGGCCATTTTGTTCAATACGCTGCCCAAACTCGAACAGCGGCGCCGCGACCAGAATGTCGATGTGGAACCGATCGTGCTCGATACGGTTCCGCGCATCCTCGGCGATTCTCGTTCGCTCGAACGCATTTTGTTCCATTTGCTCGATAACGCCATCAAGTTTTCCGAACGGGGCAAGCGCGTCGAGGTGGATTTCCGCCGCAATCAAGACCGGCTGCAAATCACGGTTCGCGACCACGGCATTGGGATTCCTCCCGACAGGCTTCAGCGCATTTTCGACAGTTTTTACCAAGTGGATAATCGGCTTTCGCGCTCTTACGAGGGATTGGGTCTCGGCCTCACCGTAATCCGCTTGCTTATCGCCGCCACGCATGGTGAAATATCAGTCCAGAGCAAGGTGGGGGAGGGGAGCGCATTCACCATTTCATATCCGATTATCCTGTCCAGTGAAAATCATTGACATACACACACATGCTTTTCCCAACGCCATTGCAGCGCGGGCCATTGCGCATTTGGCCGAGCGCGATGGAATTCACCCGTTTCACGACGGCACTCTGCGCGGCCTGGACCGTTCGCGGCGGCGCGCCGGAATCGACCTCTGCGTTGTTCTTTCCGTAGCCACCCGCCCAAGCCAGGTCCCGTCGATCAATCGCTGGATTCTCGAACCGCCTGACCCGGATGATATTCTGGGCGATCCGCGGGAAAGCACCATTTTCTTCGGCGGAATGCATCCGTATTACGAGGACTACGAGGCGGAAATCCACCGTTTGCGCTGGGCCAGCATCCGGGGCGTGAAACTCCACCCCAATTTCCAGGATTTTCTCCCGGACGATCCTGCGTTTTCTCCTTTGTTTCGCACCTTGGCCCGCGAAGGCATGATCGCATTGTTCCACGCCGGAAAGGACATCTCGATCCCCGGCGCGCCCGGTTCGCCCGAGCGGCTGGCCCGGCTGGCGGATCGTTTTCCCGATCTCACTATGATCTGCGCCCACATGGGCGGATGGGAGATGTGGGACGACGTCGAACGATATTTACTGGGGCGGCCCAACGTGTATTTGGACACGGCTTTTGTATTCGATTGCCTCGATGACCGCCGGTTTGTGGATTTGGCGCGCAGACATGGCGTGGACCGAATCCTTTTTGGGACCGACACACCGTGGCGCGAGCAGCTGGATGACGTGGAACGTATGCGTTCTCTTCCGCTGACGAGCGAGGAACTCAATGCGATTATGTGGAAAAATGCCTCTCGATTGTTGCGGCTAAACGAGTTAAAGCTGTTTGCCGCTTCCCGCCCCGCCACAAGAAGCCTTTAGGATTTTCCGTTCCGGCCTTTTGAGTGTGGAGCCAAAAGAAGACGTGGCTGTCGCATCGCTTGGCGGCAAATAGTGTGCCTTATTACGAGCCAATGCGCGCTTGGCGGCCACCGCGCCGAGGTGAATTAAACGCTTAGCCAAGCGGCTGTAAAAAATTGTGCATTTTGACAGGCTTTCACCCTTGACAATCCACAAATTAGCACCTACATTCAAATAAGAAGTGGGACCGGAGATTCTTGAGAAGACGATATAATTGCGTCTTCGCTCCGGGACCCGGGTGTGTAAACGGTTGCGGACCGCTGAATTCAAAGGTGTTTCGTTTCCATCTTTCTCAAGCGTTTCACGCTGCCGCACATGCCCGCTGGTAAGAAATCGAAATCGAGCGAGTGACAGTTCCATGATTCCCGCAGTCCAAGCCCTGATCCGACTTCATGAGTTGTCGTATTCTACCGGAACCGGCATGAGGCCGGACCGCGAACGCCTCCAAGCGGAAATGGAGCGATGCAAGGCATCCATTCCGCCCGAGGTGCTTCAGCGATATGAACATTTGCAGCGGCGTTATGGCGCGCGCGCGCTGGCCATGCTCGAACGCAACATCTGCAAAGGATGTTTCATTTCGCAGCCTTCCACGCTGAAAGAGATCGCGGAAGACATCTATGTTTGCCAGCATTGCGGACGCCTCTTGTATCCGATTGACGTCATCGGAGCATACGAAGTTCGCGTCGGGTAATTGCGGCGTATCGGATAGGCGCTAATTGTAAGGCGCGAAGGAGTCGCGCCGCTGGATACGCCCGCTGACTTGATTTAGTGGCTTGAAATCGGAGCGGAATGCCTCCGGCTTTAGCGGTTCTTAACCTGAAATTCTCTTGCGGGACGAAAACGGCATTTCTAGTTTTCTTTTCAGGGTCGGGGCGCGAACGAGTTCCGAAGCCGGCGCCTATTTCGCAACGATTTCCGGATCAAGGAGTGGCTTGTGGTTTACAGCATCTATATAGAAAAAGGTGAGGATTTCGGCTACGTGGCGCATTGTCCGGCCATTCCAGGGTGCCATAGCCAGGGCGAGACGTTAGAAGAGGTAATCGCGAATATAAGGGATGCCATTCGCGGATGCATCGAAGCCCTTGGAAAAGACCTCCTGACGCCGCCCAAAGAGGCATTGGTGGTCGAGGTGCAGGTCTAGTGCCTCGTGTGCCGGCAATCTCGGGAATGCAAGCTCGCAGAGCCTTTGAAAAGGATGGGTGGGTTTATATTCGCACGGGGAGCAGCCGCCACATGATATTGCGAAAACAAGGATGTGCGGTTGCCTTGTCCATACCAGATCATCGGATACTGGATGCGGCCTTCTTCGCTCCCTAATTCGGGATGCTGGGATTGGCGTTGAGGAGTTTATTCGGCTGCTGGATTGATGACAGTGCAAATGAACTCAATCCATAAAAAAGAACTGATTGCGTATGTCGGCTTTATCGGGCTGCTGGCCGCGGCCAGGGTCCAGGAACTGTTCAAAGTGCAGGAAAAATCTTGGGCGAGACGCCCAAGCCAC
>CAYUNT010000168.1:0-10071 GCA_964446285.1 uncultured Candidatus Sumerlaeota bacterium
GGGGGTTTTTTCATGTCATCCGCTCGACGTGGGATTGGTTCCGGCCTGGAAGCCGAAAAGGGGGTCAATTTCCCACGAACTGCTTACGCTGTGCTTACGTGGAAAGGGGGCGCATATAAAGGCTTTTGAATACAGTCCGCGAAAGTGTAGGTTTTGATTGGAATTTCTCTGGCGCGCCCGGCCCGATTTGAACGGGCGACCTACGGATTAGGAATCCGTTGCTCTATCCTGCTGAGCTACGGGCGCGCTTGCAATGGCATCCGGCAACAGGCGCTGCGACTTCGCCGCGCAGCGGCTGCGCAATCGCCTGTCCGGTCTTTTGGTTATTCCAAGCCCGCTCCGGCATCAAGGCACATTCTCCTTTTTCCAATTTCCGCTCACGAACTGTTCAAGGTGCAGGAAAAATCTTGGGCGAGACGCCCAAGCCACCGGAATCACCGGCAAGATGCCCATGCCACCAGTATTTTGAACAGTTCCTGAATTTCCGCCCTGTCCGACCCTGCAGGGTGGGGGGCGCCGCGGGCGCGATTGCGGCAGGGGGAGAAGGCCGCGCCGTTCGGATTAAAATTCCGCGAGTTGCTCGAATCCAAATTGCGTTCACTTCCGCCCTGGGCAACAGTGCCCGGATGCGCCTGAACATGCCCATTTGCAGGCAGGGGCGCTTGACTTCGCAAACGCGCCCGTCTAGGGTCCGGTCATCGACCACGCGCGTGACGGTCGAAGAGGGTGTTGTGACTGTTTTCGATACATTGGCAGTATTTCTCGCGGACGACCTGGAGCGGATTCATGGGCGTCTCGATGCTGTATTGGAGGTCGAGGGCCGCCTGATGCGCGAGGTGTCAACCTACGCCCTGCGCACCCGCGGGAAAATGCTGCGGCCAGCGATTGCGTGCCTTGCGGCGCGCGCCCAGGAGCGCGAGCATGACGCCGGGCATCGCGTTGCCATCGCGGCCTGCGTCGAGCTGATCCACACCGCCACGCTTCTGCACGACGACGTGATCGACAAAGCGCCGCTTCGCCGCGGACGCCAGACGGTCAACGCGAAGTGGGGCGATGACGTGGCCATTTTGCTGGCCGATTACTTTTACGCCTCGGCCTTCGAGCTGGCGATCGCCACCCTGCGGCCCGAAGTGCTGCGCGTTATCATACGCGTCACAAAAGACATGGCGCTCGGCGAAATGTTCCAAATCGAGACGCGCGACCGATGGCTGCACTCGGAAGAGTATCTGCAAATTATTCGCCAAAAGACGGCGCAGTTGTTCGGCGCCTGCGCGGGGCTGGGGGCGCTTGTGGGCGGCGCCGCGCCCGAGGTGGTGAAGAGATTTTCGGATTTTGGCTGTGATTTTGGCATGGCCTTCCAACTAACGGACGACGCTCTGGATTACTCGGCGCAGGGCGAGCGATGGGGCAAGCGTGTTGGTTCGGACGTGGCCGAGGGCAAGCAAACCATGCCGCTGCTGCATACGCTCCAGCAGGCGAATGACTCCGACCGCCAAGCGCTGCTTGCCTGCCTGAACGACGGCCGGGATTTCGGCACTGTCCATCATTATGTGTCCAAATACGGCGGCATCGAGGCCACGCGCGACCTGGCCCGCCAATACACAGGCAAGGCGCTGAAAAGCCTCGAAGGCATGGCCGCCAGCGAATCCGTGGCCCTTCTGCAACAAGCCGCCCGTTACACCGCCGATCGGGAATACTAGCCGGGCGGAATTTGAGTTTTTTGCGTGTTGTGCTGTCCAAACCGCCAGGAAATCCTTTAATCCGGGGGGAATGGAAATGAATGCAGACCGGAGAAGCCAGCAAAGCCTTTTCGGAAGCAGACGCATTGCGGCTGCGATTGGAGGGATGCTGTTGAGTTTCCTGCTCGCCGCGGCCGCATACGCCGATACCCGCGCATTCACCATCCGCGACGATCCGGAAATGAACCGCATCGTCGATGAGGTCCGCACAGAGTATCTCGCCAAGCAGGATTTCAGCCGCCTCAATGTGGTGATCCTCGTTGCGCAACCGGATGGAACCTGGAAGCGAGGCTCCTACAACCCTGAGGCGCTGGCGTATCCGGCCAGTTGCGTCAAACTGGCCTATATGGTGGCGGCCATGCAATGGTGCCGCGAACAGGGGCGCCCCTACGCCTATCTGGATCGCATTGTCCGCCCGATGATGGCAGTGTCGGACAACTACGCCACGGGCGAAGTGGTGGACACGATCACCAAGGCGCCCAATGACCCGAAACTGACGACGGTGAACGACGCCTTCCACGAGTGGGAGAAAAAGCGCGGTTACACGGAACGGATGCTCGATGCGCGCGGCCTTCTCGGGACACAAATCGTCCGCCAAAAGACCTTCCCCACCAACTCGGGCGAAGACCCGGTTGGGGCGGAAAAACTCTCGCGCGAATATACGGGGATGAACCGCATGGAGCCGCGCCTTTGCGCCTCGCTGATGCTCGAAATCGCGAAGGGAGCGGTTGAGCCGAGCGGGAAGGATTACATGCTGAGCCTTTTAGCGCGCCCCTTGCAGGATCGGCAGAGCATTGCGGGGCGCGGCTTTCCGCCCGGAACGCTGCTTTACAGCAAGGGCGGCGCGGCCTATGACACGCTCGAGGACATCGTGTATGCGGTTCTTCCCAATGGGCGCGAGGTTGTGACTGCGATTTTCACAAACGGATGGGCGTCTGCCTCGCCCAAGCCGCACGACGTGTCGCAAATCGGTTATTTTTACAATGTGCTTCTGGATCGCCTGGGGCTTCTGGCGGGCTGCCCGCCGGCAATGACCCTTACCGCTGAATCGCCTGAGTTTCATGCCTCGGGCGAATGGACCGATGGGAAATCCACTCGCAAGCAATTCGGCAAGGTCTGGAAGGAAAAAGCGGGCGGCGATGGCAAAGGCCTGGCCGAGTGGAAGATCAACGTTCCGGAAAATGGATTGTATGAAGTCTCCGTCTGGGCGCCCGGAGGCGAAAATCCGGCCGAGGCCGCGCCCTTGACGGTTGAGCATTCCGAAGGGACCACCACTGTGCTGGTCAATCAGCGCGTATCGCCCGCCCGCTGGACCTGGATTGGCGAATTTCCCTTCGCTCCGGGCAAGGGGCGGGTTTTCTTCAGCGATGCCCTCACCACTCCAACGCAAAAGGTGGCGGCCGACGCCATCCGGCTGATAAAATGCCCCGAGAAGCCGAAACCTCAACCCACGGGAACCGAAACCGCTGGAGGAACAGCCTCCTTGGAGGCGGCGGTTCCCACGCCTCCACCGCCCCTGCCGCCAGACACCTTTGATGTGATTGTGGATAATGACGATGGGGGACCTGCGTATCGCGAAACGGGCGTCTGGAAGAAAAGCGACTCGCTGGGATTCCAGGGTAAAACCTATCGTTTTGCGCCAGCCGGCTCGAAATGCGTCGCCACTTGGCTGGCTTCTCTGCCCAAATCGGGAATGTATGAAGTGTCGGTCATGTATTACCCCAGCGCCAACCGCTCAAAACGGGCGAAATATGAGGTCCGCTCCGCCAAAGGCACGTTTACGATTTACATCGACCAGACGCAGAAAAAATCCGCATGGGTATCGCTTGGCATATACCAATTCAAGGAAGGAAGCGCGGCGGTGGCGATGGATGGTCTCGACAGCGCCGCGGGAACCCCGGGCGAATCGGAGAAAGTCATCGTCGCCGACGCGGTTATGTTCCGCTGGTATGGCACAGAGGCGGACTTCGCAAGGACATTGCAAAAGGGAACATCAGCCAAGGCCCCCGCGGCATCCTCTGGGGCGGCTGTCCACGTCGAATCGATTACGCCCAGCGTGCAGCTCGGCGCGGAAGGTGAGAAAACCGCACGCGCCAACATCGTGGTCCGCGATTCGGAGGGCCGTCCCGTGCAAGGGGTCGAGGTCGTGGCGGATTTCATAGGAGATATTCGCGAAACGGTCAAAGCCATGACAAATAGCCGCGGCATAGCCGTTGTCCGTTCCACGGCGTCGCGGACAGATGGCGTTTCCTTCAGCGTATGCATCGCTGGCCTGAACCACCCCTTTCACCCCTATGATGCAAGCGCCAACGTGAAAATCTGCGAGAGTTATTCACTGCAGGAGTAGCGGCGTGGCGTGTCTGCCATCCAGGCAGGCACGCAGCCGCGGCCCCGCCGCATTCACCCGGAGCCTGGAATTCCGGCGGATGCATTGTCTTTCTGATTTTGCCCGGATCGCCATGAGCGGAAATGATTCAGCTGGGGATTGACTCCGATATTAAAGAGGTCTATCCATCCTTTGAACTGCTATTAGGGGTGGGGAAGGCAGGCTGGGGGACATAGCCGCCTTCGAAGGGATGACGAGGATTCAGGGGAATAGACAGACTGCTATCCTTCAGAACGGGGAGGTCCGATGGGCGTTGGCGATTGGCTGAGGCAATTGGTGCCGTTTCGGCGGCGCAACCTGCACGAGGAAGATGTGCGGGCACAGTCGATTCGTGATGCCGTTGAGGAATGCCGGCGGCGGCGCGCCAAGTCTCCGGAAGCAGGGACGGACGAAACCGATTCGATTTTTGACGAGTTGCTCGACGCCTTTGAGGATCAGGGTCTTGACCCCGAGCCGGTATGGAGGGCGGCGGATCGCGCGTTTCCGGACAATCCGCGCTGGCTGGAGGCGCTTGCCTCGCGCGCCATCACCAGTTCGAAAACCGATCGCGAAACGCTCGAAGTTCTGCGCCGCCAGGCCGAACGTGTTCCGGAAAATCTTCCGCTCCTGCTGCGCCTGATCGAGTGCTACCGGGCGGCGGGCGATTCTTATATGGATGTGCATCTGACCGGGCGTGTTCGCGCCATGGCCAAAAAACTGCTCGAAACCCCCGAGGGCGAGGAATTGCCGCGCGGGGTGACGCGCTCGCTTTGCCGCAACCTTATCGAAACCATGAGCGAGCGCCTGGCGGCCGCCTATCTCGGAATGGGCCGCGAGGACGAAGAGGCCATGGACTTGTATCTGTGGGTCCTGGAGAGGGATTCCACAGCCACGGACTTTCTTGGGGTGGCCGCCCGGTATTTGCTCGCGAAACGGAGCGTCGATCCTCGGTCGATCGAAATTTATGAAGCCGCCATCGCCTTCGATCCCAGAAACATCGAACTCCAGCGTTTTCTGGCCACTCATTATTTGTCCACCGAGCGCTGGCAGGAAGGCTTGGCCATTTTGCGGCGCCTCGCCCGGGGAAAACCTTCCGATCCCGAGGCGGAAAAAACACTTCTCAACTGGCTGCGCGAACATCCGGATCAGTGGTCTGAGGGCGATTGGGCGATGCTCGTTGCCTGGGTGAAGGCCCATCCGCAGGACCGGACACTGGTTGAGTTGATGGCGGCAGGATACTCGGCTCACGACGACATGAGCGAGGATGCGCGCCTATTATACCGGCTGGCGGCGGGGCTGGGTATTGAAAGCACGCGCTATCTGCGGATTCTGGCCGAATACGCCCGCCAGGCCAGCGACTGGAAGGGCGCGGCGTCGCATTACGAGGAAATTGCCCGCATCGAAGGGGCGGTGAGCGCGGATGTTTTGATTCCGCTGGCGATTGCCTGCAGCCGCCTCGAACGGACCGATGAGCGGGCGCTCGAGCTGTATCAGGCGGCCATCGCCGGGGGATGCCGCGAGGAAGCCATCCACGATATCCTCTGCCGCTATCTGTGTGAAAACCGCGCCCGCGCACCAGAATCCGCCCAGCAATTCCGCCAGTCGCTCGAGATGGCACCGCAATGCTCGTGGGCCATGCTCGGATTGCTGCGCCACGAAATCGAATCCGGCCATTATCTGGCCGCCTTCGAGGACGGACTGGCCTATCTGCGCAAAAACCGCAACCATGCCGAGGTGCGCAAACTGGTGGCGCGCGCCCTGGCCCGCGAGCCAAATCCCCGGATGCTGGCCCAACTGCGCCAACTGGGCGATCCCCTGGCGCGTGAAATTTTGTGGATGGCCTATGATGAAAAGCCGAGCGCCCGGCCTATCGCGCTGGCGCTGGCCCGCACCGAACTCCACGCGGGCAATCGTGAAACCAAATTGGTCCCCATTCTGCGCACGGCCATCCACGCCGAGCCGGACGATCTTGAAATCGCCTCGGGGCTGGCGGAAATTCTCTGGCGTTCGGGCCGCGAGGCGGAGGCGGCCGAGGCGGACCGGACGCTGCTTGCCTGGGTATCGCCCGCGCCGCGCCAAACCACGCGCGCCAGCGAGGGGGGCGGCGCCCTTTCGGACCGCGAAGTAGCCGCCCGCACGGCCGCCACGCGCTTGAGCGCTTTTTATTCCCGTAAAAACGACACTTCGCCCGAGGCGGTCAAAAGCATCTGGCTCGCCTTTGACCTGGGCGTCTGCCCCCAGGAAGCCATTCTGTTTCTGGCGCGGCATCTAGCTGCAACGGGCGCCGGGCATCCGCGCGCGGCCCGCGTGCTCGAAGAAGCCTGCCGGATCGATCCGCGCGACAGCCTCCTTACGCTTGCCTGGATGCGCGCCCGCGGACAACGCGGAGAAACGCGCGAGGCGCTCCAGTGGTGCATCGAGCAGTTGCGCAAATCTCCCGCGCGCCGCGCCTTGCGCGATCTCCTGTCCGACCTCCTGGCCTCCAGTTCGCCCTCCGATCTCCAGTCTTCCGACCTCGGCCATTTGCGCGCCCTTTCCGCTTCGCATTCCGAAGATGCCGATCTGGCGCGCATTGTGGCCCGCGCCCATCAGATTGCCGGAGTTCATTCCCCGCAGGTTCGCTCGATTTATGAGCGCGCCCTTTCGGCGAAATCCCAAGACCCCGCGCTGATCCTCGATCTGGCCCGGACCTATCAGCAATCGGGCGATTCGGCCAAAGCCATCGAGTTGTATTCCGCGCTCGAGGCCCTCGATCCGGATCACAAAGAGGCGAAAGAACAACTGGCGCGCCTGTATGCCGAGACGCATCGCAAAGGCTCTCGTGCCCTGGAACTGGTCCGCGAGGTTCTTAAGGCCAACCCGGCCGATCCGGTGCTGAGGCGCTACATGGCGGAACTCTCGCTGGACCGGGGCGAAACGATGCAAGGGCTTCAATCGCTCTTCGACCTGGTCAGCCAGTTCCCCAAACAGGCCGAGTCGATTCACGACATCCTGGAGCGCGCGCGCCATTCTCTGGAAGCTCCCACCCCGGACGCCACAATGCTGCTGGCTCGGCTGCGCGTCCGGCTGGGCGACACGGCCGCCGCCGCCGAGGAACTTGCGCGGCTTCAGCCGGGGCGCGACGTGCCCACCGGACGCCTGCTCGAAGTTTGCGAGGAAATCCTTCAGCGCGATCCCGGGAACGTCCGCGCCCGCGTGGAACGCGCGGTAATTTTGAAGATCAATGGACAGTTCGACGAGGCGGCCAAGGAACTCGAACCGCTGGCCCAGGCGCCGGACGCCTCGCCCAATATCCTCGGGGAATTGGTGGAGATAATCGAACTCGCATTGTCAAAGCAAAAAAGCCCATCGAACGAGCGGCTGCTGCAACTGGCGCGGCTGCAAGGGCGCATGGGCGATCCGGCCTCGGCGGCGCAGACTTTCTCGAAGGTTTTGTCGCGCGATCCGGGCAACATGGAAATCCGCCTGGCGGCCGCGGACGCGTTTATGGCGGCGGGCATGGGCGAAGAAGCGATGCTCGCGCTCGATTACTGTCCGCCGAGCGCGGAGCGATCGAAACGGCTGCTTGAGTTGTCCGCGCGCCTCGAGCGCGAGGAACGCTGGGAACAGGCGCTCGAGGCCGTGGAAAAAGCCGCGCAGGGCATCGAATTGGCCCCCGAGGACCGCCGCCGCCTGGCCAAATTGCAGTTGCGCGTCCGCCAGGAAAAGGCCGCCCAGCAAGCCCGCGCGCTCGCGGGGGTCCTTCCCGAATCCGCGCGCAAGCGTTACGAACTTCTCCAGGAAATCGGCGCCAAACCTTCGGCTGCCCTTTTCCGCGCCTACGATCGAGAACGCGATGAAGTGGTGGCTTTCCGGCTGTTTGCCGAAGGATTCGCCGAAAAAGGCGCGCCGCTCGATGCCTTCCGCGAGCGCGTCGAGGCCGTCCGCCGGCTTCACCATCCGGGGATCATCGGATTGCGCGACGTTGGCGGCGAACCCGGGCGATTCTATGGAACTTTCGAGTTTGTGGCCGGGATCAATCTCGAAATGCGGCTGGAGCGAACCCAGGGACCGCTGGCCATACCTGAAGTGCGGCGCCTGGCGGCGGAAATCGCTGAGGCGCTTGCCTACGCGCACGAACAGGGGATCGTTCACGGCGCTCTGCGGCCCTCGCGAGTCCTTATTTCGCTCGATGGGCGCTTCAAAATCAGCGGTTTCCTTAGCATGGAATCCATCCTGCCGCCTATCTCACAGGATCGCGAGCTCACCGGAGGAAGATCGCTTCCCGGGATGCCCAATCCATACAGCTGCCCTGAACAGGAGCGCGGCGAAGAAGCCTCTGTGGCGGGCGACATCTATTCGTTTGGCGCGATCTTGTATTATGCGGCGGTGGGAATGCCGCCCACGCCTTCCGCGCCCCTGACGCCTGCGCCCGGAACCCCGCTGCCGCGCCCGGCCATTCACCGCGCCGGACCGGTATTTTCCGCAGTGATCCTGCGGTGCCTCCAGGCCGCGCCAGACAAACGGTTTCCTTCGTGCCGCGCTCTGCTCGACGCGCTAAAGGAAGCCTGATTACTTTCCTGTATTATTCCGAGAAATCGCATTGCGCCCCGAGAGCGCGGAGGTCGTCGAACCATCGCGGATAGGATTTCGCCACGTGTTCCGCGCCCAGGATCGCGAGGCCTTTGCGGCAGCGCATCGCCACAATGGAAAGCATCATGATCACGCGGTGGTCGCCGCAGCCATCCACCTCGATGCCGCCCTCGAAACCGTCCGGGCATCCGCGAATCACCACCTCGCCCGGGTCCTCGTCCGGACACCACTCGAGCGCGCGGGCGAGTTTTTGGGCGTCGGGCGAGCCGTCTGCGCGCTGGAAATCCGGGCGCGTGGCATAAACGCGGCGCAGTTCCTCGATCGGGCGGCGGATGCGGTCACATTCCTTATATTGCAAATTCCGAATACCGAATATGCGCGTTTCGCCCGCGGCGAGCGCGGCGGCAGCGTAAAGGGCCGGAACCGCGTCTGTGCAAAGGTCGCCATTGATCGCGGCGGCGCGAAGGCTGTCGGGTCCGCCGAGCGGTGCGCGCAACTGGGCGAATGTGGAGGTCGCGGATTGCGCCGCGGCGGGATTGGAAATGGCGGAAGCGGCGGCCGAATTGGGGGCGCAAGCGGAAGCGGCGGCGCTGGCCTCTTCCAGGCGCGCCTCGCAGCCCATCGAGCGAAGAATCTCCAAAACCCGCCTCTCGCCTTGCAAATCCTCGAAGAGGCGTTCGACGGCGATGTCTGAGCGCGGAACGGCCGCCGCCGCCGCCAGCAACGCCGCCGCGCCCGGCCAGTCGCCGTTCACGATCCACTCGCGCGCGCGATAGCCCGGCGCTGCTTCTGGCGAATTCGAGTTCAAATTCGCGCCGCCGCGCACGAGATGGCGCAGAGCATCCGCGGACGATTCCACCGTCACGCCCGCCTGGCGCATGACTTCGAGTGTTGTATCGACCAGCGGCCTCGATTTCAGCCCCTCGGTGACGACGACCTCGACGTCGCGCCCCAGGAGCGGCGCAAGAAACAGCATGGCCGATACGAATTGCGATGACACCGCGCCGCTGACGGTCAGTTGCGGACGCCCCGTCGCGGACTCAGCGGCAAGGCGGTCGAGGGCCGCTGCGATTCGCTCGCGCCCGCCGCGAAGCACAATGGGCAATTCCCCGGCGGGTGTTCGCGCCTCCCACTCGACCCCGATGCGTTCGAGCGCATCGAGCAAGTCGCGGTTCGGGCGTTTGCCGAGCGAATCCGGATGATCCGTAACGAATTCCACGCGCGGCCAAAGCGCCCCGATGCCCAAAAGCATCCGCAACACCGCGCCCGCGTTATGGGGATTGATAGATAAGAGTTGTGGGTTGTGAGTTGTGAGTTGTGGGAAAGAAGTGGGAAGTGAACAGTGGGCAGTGGGGAGTGGGCGGTGATCAGTTGGCAGTGAAGAGAGTTGTGGGT
>CAYUNT010000169.1:0-9970 GCA_964446285.1 uncultured Candidatus Sumerlaeota bacterium
AGGAAGGGGAGGATGAGGCGGCGGGAGGCGGTGAGGCTGCTTGCCCGAGACCTTGGCGCGAGGCTTCGCGAATGTAAATTTCAAGCAAACGCAGATAGTGCGCTTGCGCGACCAGGCGTTTGCCGATCGAATGAGATTCCTGCGAGAGAATGTCGAGCAGGTCGGATTCGATGATCTTGTATTGTTTCCATGTGATGGGAATGCGTTCGGCCAGGTGGAGCGGTTCGGGAATGATGCGGCGGCTTTGGCGGCGTCCGCGAATTTCCTCGAATTCGGCGGCACGGTTCGCAAGCGGCTGGCCGTGTTGTTCGAGAATGGCCGAACACGCGAACGAAACGCCAATATAGACGCCGCCTGGGGTTTCGATTTGGCGAAAAGGAAAATCCTGGCAGGCCTGCGGCTTGGCCGCAAAGCCGAACGCCTTGTGGACGGCGCATTGGTTGTCTGGCGTAAGAAAGCAGCAATGCTCAGACGTCTGGCGCAAAATGCGGCGGGTGGGATCGAAGCGGCTTGGTTGCAGCGGAGCCGCGGAATCTCCCGGCGAAAGGCATGAAGCCCAATCCAGCGCCATCAGGCGTTTTTCGCTCGCCTCATCGAGGGGAATTTCCCAAAAATCCGTGCAGCAGCGCGCACAACTCAAGCAATCATAATGGATTCCCGAAGGCAGGCAAATCTGGCGCTCGGGCGGCGCCGTGGAGGAAGGCGCTGCGGCAGACGGCGATGCCAGGGGGGCTGGAGCGGACTGGGGATGGTTTCGGCGGCGTTTGGAAGCCATTGGAGCAAAAAAATCGGATTGGAGAGCGCGGCGGGAAAGGCGTTTCGGTGCTCCGCCTTTGCTCAAGCAGATATTCGGGTCTTGATATGGAGGCGCAATGAGATTTTCGCTTGCGAAGGGCGTCTCACAATGAGAAACAACTTTTAGGTAAGGTTGGTTTCAGGCTCTTTCGGAACGCCGGATGATTTTTCGTTATGAACACCGGGAAAACAAAGCCGGCCCGAAGGAATTCCAATTCGATACAGCATTCAGGAACAAGACGCGCATGGCGATGCCTGTGATTCCGCTTCGAGTTCTTCTCGTGGACGATGATCCATCGGTCCGCAAAATGGTGTCGTGGATTGCGGAAAAAGAAGGCTATGAACCGCATGAAGCGGGCACAGCGGAAGAGGCGCTTGAGATCCTTGGCGAAATCAACGCCGATCTGATTGTGCTCGACTGGCATTTGCCTGGGATGAGCGGACTGACGGCGCTCGATCATTTTTACACGCGGGCGCCGGCGATTCCCGTCATTATGCTTACAGCCGAAACCAATCTGGAATCGGCTGTGGAGGCGATGAAAGCAGGAGCGGGCGATTATCTGACCAAGCCGGTGGATGCCACGCGGCTGCGTCTGGCTCTGCGGCGCGCGATGCTCTTTAGCGAGGAGCGGAGGCGGCGGCGCAACCTGGAAGTGGCGCTCGAACAAGTCGCGCGGCATTCTTCGTTTCCGGAAATCCGGTCGTGCAGCCCCGCCATGAAGCCTGTTTTCCGCCTGATGGAGCGCGTGCTTGACCGCAATTTGCCTGTGCTGATCCAGGGCGAAAGCGGGACCGGCAAGGAACTTGTGGCGCAGGCTATCCATTCGAGAAGCCGCCGGCGCAAGGGGCCGTTCGTGGTGCTCAACTGCGCCGCTATTCCCGAAAGTCTTGTGGAAAGCGAGCTTTTCGGCCACGAAAAAGGCGCGTTCACGGGAGCGGCCATCTCGCGGCCCGGGCATATCGACCTTGCCGACCCGGGAACGCTGTTTCTCGATGAGGGGGGCGAACTGCCGCTCTCGATCCAGCCGAAATTCCTGCGATGCCTTCAGGATGGGCGCGTGCAGCGCGTCGGCGGATCGCAAATGCGCAGCGTGAATTTCCGCCTGATTTCCGCCACGAACCGCGATCTGACGCGCGAGGTGAAGGACGGGCGTTTTCGCGAGGATTTATTCTACAGGCTGGCGGTGTTTCCCATCCGATTGCCGCCGTTGCGCGAACGGCGCGAAGACATCGTCATGCTGGCACGGCATTTTCTCGATGCCTCGGACCGCCCCAAACTGCTGATCGAACCGAGCGCGTCGGATGTCCTGAACCTGTATCCCTGGCCGGGCAATGTGCGCGAACTGCAAAACCTGATGGCGCGGCTTGCGGTTTTAGTGGAAGGCGACCGGTTGACGCGCGAGATTTTGATGGAGCATTTCAATTTCTCGCGCGTATGGGAAAAAATGGACGAGGGCGCAAGCGAGCTGGATTCGGATGCGGCAGACGCAACATCGCCCGAGTCTCCGGGCAGTGCTCCCAATCCACCTGCGGATGCCGCCGCCGCCGAAATGCCCTCGGGAGCCATCCCCCGGCGAATCCCCACGCCGCCCGCTGGCGCCGCCCCGCGAACGCCTGGGCGTCCGGATTCCCCGTCGCCGCGCCGCGCGCCTACTCCGTCGCGAATCACAACTCTGGCGGAAGTGGAACGACGGGCAATCGAAGATGCGCTCGTCGCCTTCCGGGGCAACGTAACGGAAGCGGCTCAGGCGCTTGGCATCGGCCGCGCAACATTATATCGTTATATTAGAAAACATGATATGACGGAATTCACAAATCATTTGATGTGAGTGGGGGAGAGTTGTGAGTTGTGGGTTGTGAGTTGTGAGAGAAGAAGTGGTCAGCGATCAGTGATCAGTGAACAGCAAGGAGAAAAGAATTTCAGGCGGCAGATGGTTTTCAGGGACTGGTGCAGTTCCGTAATACCAATTTTCCGAAATCCTTTTCCCTGAATTTGCTCTGAAGGAGCAACAGAATATATCTCAAGGCAAGCGAAGCGACGCCCTGGGAAACCGAGACGCCAACAATAAAATCGCTTGGCGCGGTTTTGGCTCTTCTCGCGAAAACCGTGACAGGCGATTGGGAACAGAATCCAGGGAATTTGGCATAAGTCCCATAAGTCCTATAGGTCCTGTTTGTCCCATAGGTCCTATTGATCTTTTGTTAGCTCCGCGAACGGCCATTCGTCTCCCCAATCCAGATGGCGGGCGAGGCGGAATTGATCTGGATTGCTTTTGCGAACTTCGACCTGGCGAATTTCCGGCGCGTCGCATACAGAAAACCGAATGGAATTTCCCGCGCGAACAGGCGGGCGGAGAATCCGGCCCTGCGCGGCGGCGGCGCCAAGCGCGTCTCGCGCGGCGATCAAATAGGAGAATTTCTCGTCCTCAAAAGGGAGTTCGGCGCATTTGGCGGCGCGATGCCTGCGGGTTCGAGCGATGCGTTGATAAAAATGGCACCAATCATTTTCGTCTGACGCGGCCAAGGGGCATTGCTCTGCGCGAGGGCATGGGGCAAGGAGCCTCGCGCCGTCGAAGGCGGCCAACTCGCCGCGCGCCTGGAGAATTGTCTGAAATCCCGCCTGGGTTCCGGGTTCGGCGATAACGAGCGCAGATTTCGCCGCAGACCAGCAGGCGCGCAGAATGCCTGGGCGCAGCGGCTCTTCGATTTCTCCTAAAACATAGGAAAGAATTACAATATCCGCGCGTGCTGCGCCGGCATCGCCGTTTGCTCCCGCGCAGACGATCGAAGCATCCGGCGAGAGGCGGCGCAGGTCTTGCTCAATCCAGCGCGCCGAACGCAGGGCCGGATGAAGCGCCGCCGATGCCATGCGCCGTCCGGCCGCGATCCAGGACGGGTCGATTTCATAATGGCAGATGGATTGGATTTCCGTAAAAACTTCGGCGGCGGCCCACGCGGCTGCGCCCGGTCCCGCGCCAAGATCGAGCAGGGTGGCGGGTCGGAAATCGGGAGCGCGGCGGCGCAACGCCTCGAAAACGCTGTGAATGGCAGCGTAAGTGGCCGGAAGCCGCGCCGCTATATAGGCACAGCGCCCCGCTGCATCGAGCAGAAGCGGCCCCGCCAGGCGGCTGGGCGCGCGGTATCGTTCGGAAAGCGCGCGCGTCGATTGCGCTAGATGCGCCGTGGGAATCTGGCGCGTTTCGAGGTCGATAGCATCGAGCAAATCGGGGGGAAGCTGCATGAGCGAACAGGGCGCAAGCGGCGGCCGGTGCTGGGCGGCCGGCGCGCAGAATGGGTTTTCCGGCAGGGCGCGCGAAGTGGCGCGGCGCGGATGTGAAGTCAACCGCATAATCGCCTTCAGAACAACGGAATTGACGGCGGCGGGGGAGTGCGGCGAATTTATTGGCCGCCGGATTGGATTGCACGCCGCCCTCCGCCAGCGCAGGGAACCGCGCTTGCGCCGGGGCTCGCGCTTGCAGCCGGTTCATTTGACCACCATCGAGAAAATACATGTCTGATTCTTCCCCAAAATCCAACCGCCCGCCGAAAATTCACCCGACCGCCTGCGTGGATACGCCCTGCCGGATCGGATCGGGAACACGCGTATGGAACTTCACGCATATCCGCGAGGGGTCCGACATCGGCGAGGATTGCAATATCGGCCAGAATGTATATGTGGGCGCGGATGTGCATATCGGCGACCGCTGCAAAATCCAGAACAACGTGTCGGTCTATGAAGGCGTTACGCTGGAGGACGAGGTGTTCGTTGGTCCTTCAGCGGTGTTCACAAACGTGATCAATCCGCGCGCTTTCATCGAGCGCAAACACGAAATCCGGCCGACGGTTGTGCATAAAGGCGCGACGATCGGCGCAAACGCGACTGTGGTGTGCGGCGTGACGATCGGACGCTATGCGTTTGTGGCGGCGGGCGCAGTTGTCACGCGCTCCGTGCCGGAATATGCGCTGGCGGTTGGAGTTCCCGCGCGCCAAGCTGGATGGGTTTGCCGGTGCGGCGTGCGGCTTGTGGTGCGCGATCGCGAAGCGCGCTGCCCCGCTTGCGGAATGGCCTACGTTTTGCGCCTGGACCCCGTGCGTTTGGAAGAAGCTGAACCCGGCGCGGATTCCGAGAAAAAGTAGTTCGAGGACGCGCCAGGCCCATGGATTAATTTTGCGCGGATTCAGCCGAGAGAATATCCCCGAGGACTTCATCGAGGGCGACGGGAGCCGCTTGGCTGTCGAGTTCCACAACCACAAGAAATCCATTGGGTTCGCCGCCGCCAAGATACGCCTGCACAAGAGCCAGTTGGTCGCTGACCGCAGCGCGGCCTGTTTCGGGCGACCAGATTTCGCGCGCGCAAAGGCATCCGAGCGACGGCGTCATCGGATAATATGGCGCGCCGCGATAAAATTCGGGATTGATGGTGGTTCCGTGGACGATGATTTCGCTGCGTCCCGCCTTGCCCGCCAGAAAAGCTTCGCCTATCGGGAAATAGCCGCGCCAGGAAGGCGGAAGAAGCGACGAATACATTTCACGGCTCCACGTGGCGGTGGCGGGGAGATCGCTGTTGTGAAGAAAGTCCGCGGGCGCTGCCTCGAAAGGCAGCCGCGACCACAAAAACGGCGCCGGGCCAATATAAGCGTTGGCAGTATAGTCGATTCCGCGGATGGAAAAAATACCCTGAGGCGTGTTGCCGTTTGTGATTGTTCCGGGAAGATTGCTGATGGACAGGGCGAGTTGGGGCACGGCAAATACGCTGCCATCCGTGTTGCGGGCGAAGAATCCGCCGGGGCGGCGGACGATGGCCAGGCCGGGATGGCGGCGGTCATGGCGCTGAAGGCTGAAAACCACGGGCCTGCCGGGCGCGGCGGAATAGGCGAGAAGATCGCGCAGGGGCGGACGCGAGGCCAGTTCGGCGGCGGGATTGACCTCGATGCGGTGGCGGAGCGCTTCGAGGATTGGATTATCAGAATCGCCGGGGAAGTTTTCGGCAAGGCCGCGGAGGATTTTATCTTCCAACGCCTTGCGATCCGCCGCGTCCAAGGCTGCGCCTTCCAAATAGTAGGCGGCCATTGCATACAACTTGGGGTGCTTGATGCTCCCGAGAAGACGCTCGATCTCCGCTCGGAATTCGAGTGGAAAGAGCGAGTGGACGCATTGCAAGGCCGCGCGCCGGAAGCCATCTGAGCAATCCGGCCATCCGCCGGGCGACTGCGCCAGAGATTTGGCCAGCGCTGACCTCACGCAATCCGAACAGTCTTGAATCAACTGCGCCGCCCAGAATGCGCCCTCCCAATCTTCCTCGGTTTGCTTGGACGGCGGTCTTGAAAAGCGCTCCTGAATAACGTCCACGCGCATTTTCTGAAGGAATAGTTCCCGTTCTGCGCGAGTCGTGCGCGTGGAAACAAGATCATCCGTCCGCAATGAAAGAGGATCGCGATCCTTCAGCGGGATGGCGCCAAGCGCGGGGGCGGAAGGCGCGGCAATTGGGCGGGGATGGGTCAGCGCGCATGAGGCGAGAAAGGAGATGGCAAGAATCGCAAGGGCGCCTGTGGCAAGCTTGCGCATGGAAAAACCCTCGGCGGGCATTGAGACAAACAGCTTATCTGCCCGCAATTTGCGAGTGGGACATAATTTTCTGCTTATATTCTGTTTCACTTTTGTGGGAAGGGCGGAGTTGACTAACGCATTTGCATCCTGCGCTCGACATAACGGCCCATTCCCGGCTCGCTTGTCATCTGCCCCTGATCCACCAGGAGGTTTCCGCGCAGGAAGACTTTTTCGACCAGGCCCTGCAAAATCCATCCGCCAAAAGCCGATGGTTGAGGTGGCGCCGGCGATTCCCCTTCGGCGGATTCCGGGGCAGGCGCCTCGACAGACCAGGACATTTCGGGATTGAATACGACGATGTCCGCATCCGATCCGATAAGGAGTGATCCCTTGGCCGGATACAAACCGGCGAGTTTCGCGGCATCGCCGGACAATGCCTGAACCATTCCCGCGAGCGACAGGCGATTGCGCGCAATTCCTTCCGTGTAAAGAAGCGACCAGATCAGGGCCATGTTTTCCGCCGGATGGCGCGCTCCGTTGGGGCGGACGAATCCTGTGAGCGATCCTGGAAATCCACAGCTGGCAGTGACCACGGGAATAATGCCCTCGTCGAGACAGGCCCACAAAAGCCCCTGATCCGCCTTCCCCCGCACGGGAGGCCAGCAGGGAGATGCGCCCGCCATGCTGGGGCCGTCTGTCGCCGTATCCATTCGCGCCACAAGGTGGCCCAGCCCTGCAGCGACCAGAAGCCTGACGCCGGACTCGCGCCGCTGCTGGTAGATGTTCAGCGCCTGGCTGCCCGAAACGCTGCGCAAGAGTATTCGCGCGCCGGTGGCACGGGCCATCGTTGCGGTGCGTTCAATCGCGGCGATTTCGGCCCAGGCTGGAAAATGCTCGGGAAGCGCGAGCGTTTCATTGTCCGGCTGGGTGTCTATCTGCGAAGACGCCGATGCGCTTCTTTCCGCTCGATCAGCGCCTTTGGACAGGATGTCCGCGAGGGAGGCGTCCCACATCGGCGCCAAAATAAGAGCCGAATCGGCCAGCTCGCGCGAGATGTGCCACAGCAGGCTTTCGAATCCACACTGGTTCGAGCGCGCCAGCGGAATCGGATCGAGCCAGATGGAGGAGATGCCAGCCGAGGAAATGGCGCGAATTGTCCGGCGCAGGATTTCGTCCCAGTGGTTGATCGCCAGATGAAATCCGAAATCGACAAAGGAGTAAGGCGCGACCGCGCACGAAAGGGCCTCGGCCCACTCGCGAATTGGGCGCCCCTGGGGAATATGCGCGGGCGCCACGATCGTGGTTACGCCGCCAAGAGCCGCATGTCCCGAGATCCAGGGGGCTGTTTCCTCGGGCGTGGCGGAGGCGAAATCATCAATTTCCGAAAGGAATTCCACCGCCCCGGGGAATAAATACCGGCCTTCCAGGTCGAGAACAACAGTCTCGGGACCGGAGGAGAGTGCGGCGCCAATCTGTGCGATCTTGCCTTGGCTAATGCCCAGGTCCGCATTAATTTCCAAACCATCGGTGACGATTGTTGCGCCGCGTAGAATCAGGTCCATAGCGAATATCTCAACTCCCGCTGGCGAGTCTGCCCCTTATCTATCGCGCAAATTGCGTTGTCGCATGATTGAGTCTTGATACTGATCCGCGCCGCAAAAATGCGAAAACGCAGCAGGCAGATCTGGCCGGGCAGACTGCTCCCACGCCTTCCCCGCCATTTTACCCGGTCTGGATAATGAACTATGCCTGTGACTCGGGGCAAGCGAAGTTCGGCGGCTTTGGCATCACCGAATAAAGAGTCGGAGTGGGCGGAAATCTGATGGAATGACGCCGTTTATATCCCATTTTCCGCATATTAATCCCCCTGGCCTTTCCACCGGAATTGACAGGCATTCCATAATAAGGAGATATTCTTGCGACAGGTGAAGATGCCGGGCCGCGCCCGCGCGATTGCGGAGGGAAAAAGCGCCGGGAGGTCCTGCAACTCACGCGGATATGTGGACGCTGAGGAAAATGCAGAATGACTGACCCAAGAATTATCCAATATCGCGAAGCGGCAGCGCGCATGAAAGAAGGGCTTTTCGATGTGGATGTTCCCATCGAGCCTCCAGACGATATTGGGCAGCTGGGATTGGTGCTTCGAGAATTGCGCGGCGTGTTGGAGCGCAAATTTCAGGAACAGCGCGAACTGGCCCATATCACCCAGCAAGTGAACGCGGGCCTGATTTTGGATGAGATACTCGAACATGTATATTCAACGTTCAAACCGCTGATTCCTTATGACCGCATAGGATTTTCGCTTATTGACGACGACAATTTGACGGTCCGGGCGCGATGGGCAAAAACAACAGCCGCCAAACCCGTCATCGTCGCAGGATACAGCGCCGCTTTGGAGGGAAGCAGCCTGCAAGATATTATTCGAACCGGGCGCCCGAGAATCCTGAATGATCTTGAAGCTTATTTGCGCGAGCATCCTCAGTCGGAATCGACCCGGCTGATCGTTTCGGAAGGGATGCGTTCGAGCCTGACGTGTCCCTTGATCGCGATGGGCAAGCCGGTCGGGTTTATATTTTTCAGCAGTGTGCGCCCCGGCGCCTACGATACGGAACATATCGAGACCTTTGAACAACTGGCCGGGCAGCTGTCTGTGATTGTGGAAAAAGGCCGCATATATCAGGAACTGGTGGAGCTGAGCGAACTGAAAAACAAATTCCTCGGTGTGATCGTTCACGATCTTCGCAATCCGCTGAATGTAATCCAAGGCTACCTGGGACTGCTGGCCATGCAGGGAATGGGGCCGGTATCAGAGGAGCAAGGCCGCATTTTCAATATCATGGAAAACGCCTGCGACAAGATGATCGATCTCGTGAATGATCTTCTGGATATCCGAGCTATCGAGGCCGGGCGGCTGGAAATCAATGCGCGCATGGTGAATGTCCAGGACTTTCTGAATGAAATTTTCATGTCGCAAGCGGTGCTAGGGCAGGCCAAATCCATTGCATTGAGCATGGAAATCGATGCCGGAGCCGGATATGCATATTTCGATCCAAACCGCATGAACCAGGTGGTTAGCAACCTTCTCTCGAATGCCATCAAATTTTCGCATCCTGGAACGCGGGTGGTGATGCGGGCGTTTCCGGGAGGGCCGGGAGAAGTCCACATCGCGGTGTCGGACGAAGGAGTCGGAATTCCGCGCGAGGAAATCGGCCTGCTATTTACTGAATTCGGGCGCTGCAGCGTCCGGCCCACGGCGGGCGAAAAAAGCACGGGGCTGGGTCTGGCGATTTGCAAGCGAATCGTCGAGGCGCATGGCGGCCGAATCTGGGTGGAAAGCGAAAAGGGACGCGGCTCGACATTCACATTCAGCCTGCCGCTGGCGCCGCCTTTGCGCCCCGGATGACATTCGCGTTCTTTGCCACCTTGCCTCACGCGCCTTGCGTGCGCTCCTGACTGGCGCCTGCGAGTGCCATGAGCGCATTTCTCCCCGTGCTTGGGCGCACCCCCGCGCAATGGAAAAATGCCTTTCCAAGTTGCAGATTTGAATGTTGACGTGAAATTTGATGGTGTCGCCAACGGGATTCGAACCCGTGTTGCAGCCTTGAAAGGGCCGTGTCCTGGACCGAG
>CAYUNT010000170.1:0-9913 GCA_964446285.1 uncultured Candidatus Sumerlaeota bacterium
GATTCCAAGGATCCCGATTCTGCCGGGGCCGATGCAGAGGAAGCCGCTGATTCAGGTTCGGTGCCGTTCATCTCGGGCAGCGGGATTTCGAGTTGATCCGCTTGCTTGAGAACGACTTCCGGCCGCGGCGCGGCGCTTGGCTTGGAGGATGCGGGTTTGGGCGCTTCCGCCGATGGAGGGGCCTCCTCCTCTGCTGCCGTGGCATAAGAGATTGGCGCGGAAACCTCGGGCGATTCAGACGCCGCGGACGATTCATCCGGCGGCGCGGGCGGTTTTTCCTCTCCGCTGGGCATATAGTCCGGAACGAGGCGCTTGAGGGCGGCGCGAATTCGCTCGGGATCGCCCGCATCGGCCGCTTCGGTCAGCCCCGCGATTTCCATCTGCAAGTCTTTCCAGGATGGCACGGGATCGGGCGTGGCGGCAAATACCTTGCCGAGTTCCGTGCGGCTCAACCCCTCGCCTTTCGTGAGCAGTTCCTCGTGGAGTTTTTCGCCGGGCCGCAGTCCAACGATCTGAATCGCGATGTCTTTGTCCGGTTTGAGTCCGGAGAGAACGATGAGGTTTCGCGCGAGGTCGATGATTTTGATCGGCTCCCCCATGTCGAGCACGTAAAGCCGCCCGCCATCGCTCAACGTTCCGGCGTTGAGGATCAGCGACACCGCTTCGGGAATCGTCATGAAAAACCGCCGCGCCTCGGGCGACGTGATTGTTACCGGCCCGCCGCGTTCAATTTGCCGCCGGAACAGCGGAATCACCGACCCGCGGCTTCCGAGCACATTGCCGAATCGCACGGCGCAGAAGGAGGTTTTCGATTCGCGCGCAAGGGCGAAGATGATTTGCTCGGCCACGCGCTTGGTTGCGCCCATGACGCTTGTCGGGCGGACGGCCTTGTCGGTGGAAACGAGCACAAACCGTTTTACGCCGTGGTGATGCGCGAGGTGCGCCACGATGGCCGTTCCGAGAACGTTGTTTTTCACGGCCTCGTCCGGGTCGTTTTCCATGAGCGGAACGTGCTTGTGCGCGGCGGCGTGGATGACGATCTCCGGGCGATGGCGCTCGAAAACCTGGCTCATCTTCTCGGGATCGCGGACGTCGGCGACAACGAGCGCAATGCGCGTATTGGCCCATCCGCCGCGCCCGGTAACGCTGCCCTCGGGCGAGCGAGCCGCGTTCTCGGCTTTCGCGGCGGCCTGGCGCGCGCGCAGTTCCTCATAGATTTCGTAAAGGCTGTTTTCGCCTTTGCCGACGAGCACGAGCAATTCGGGCGCGCACTTGAGAATCTGGCGGCAGAGTTCGGACCCGATCGAGCCGCCCGCGCCCGTGACCAGAACGCGCGCGCCCCGCAGATAGTTTTTCGATTCGGGAAGTTCAAGATGCACCGGCGGGCGTTCGAGAAGGTCCTCGATGTCCACAGGCCGCAGCGCGCTGACAGACACACGTCCGCTCATCACGTCGCCGATTCCGGGGGCGATATTCACCTTCACCGAGGCGCTTTCGCACTGGGCGAGAATGTTGCGCACCTCGGCCGGCTGCACGCCGTCGAGGGCAACGACCACCTCGTCGATTTTCTCGCGGGCGATGATCGCCCCCACCTCATCCAGGAGGCCCTGCACTGGAAGGCCATGAATGAGGCGTCCGACTTTTTCCTTGTGGCGCGTGGCGAACGCGACGGGCCGCGCGCCCGATTCCGGTTCAGCTAGCATCATTCGCGCCACGGATTCGGCCAGGTCACCTGCGCCCACGATCAGAATACGGCGCGCGTCTGGCTCGAACCGCTGCCCGGCGGAAACCCAAAGGCGGCGCGAGAAACGGAATCCGCCGACGCTTACAATCGTCAAAAGCCAGAACGTAACGAGCACGCTGCGCGGAATGCGCATTACATGCTGGTTGTCGCCAAATCCCGTTACGGGCAAAGGCCCGAGGTAGGAAAACCGCTGTGAGAATTCGCTCGCCAGCGCCAGAAGCGCCGCGCCAATTGTCGCCGAAATCAGGATCGTGCGCAGCTCGGTCACCGAGGCGTAGCGCAGCATCCCCCGATACAAATGGAACGCCGCAAACAGCCCCACATGAAAAAGCATGGTCCAGGGGAGGAAAGCCTTAAGCTGACCGACATAATTGTTTTCCGCATCGCCCGGAATGGAGAACTCAAAGCGGAGCAAATAGGCGAGGGTCAGCGAAAGGCCGACAAGAAACGCGTCGATCACCAGCAGCAAAATGCGGCGCGGCGGAATGCGCTTCAACAGCGGGTTCGCGAATCCGGAGAAGTTCAACTCGGGCATGATAGGCGCCAATCTGAGGGAGAAAGAAAGGATGAAGCAGTGAACGGGAGGAGAGGCGCCCGCATCCCTCAATAGGGAGCCGTGGGGGTAGCGGGCTTCATGTTCCCGCGGCATTCATCGCAAATCCCGTCAGGCAGGGAAACAAAAAAGACGCTGTGGCACTTTTTGCAGATAAATTTTTTATCGTAACTCTTCTTTGGGCCGTTTTTCAGCGTCTGGAACTCGCGCAGCATCGTCGTCGTGCATTCCTTGAGATTGTCTTCCCAGCAGCCAAACACATTGGGGGCGATCAGATAAGGATACTTCTCGCGAAACGAAGCCAGTTTCTGATTCGCACGGCTGATGTGGAAGAGGATGTCGGCAAATTCATTCGCGATCTGGACCGCCTGCGGATCGATCTTCATCGAAGGCGCGCGGCGCAATTGATCGTAGCGGCTCATGGCCTCTCCGCCGCCGTTGGCTTCGGGAACCGGCGTGGCGGGAGAAGCGAAGGAAGGCGTTGAAGGCGCGGAGGGCGGGGCGGATGGCGGAGGCAAATCTTCCGTTTTCTGCCGCGCGTCCGCTGATCTGGCGTAGGATTCCGGCGCGGGGCGGGCTTGCCGCTCAGAGGCAGGGGAAGAGCCTTCGGGCGGGGCCGGCTTGGCGGCGCGCGAGGGCGTGGCGCGGGGCGACTTGGGGGCGGACGGCGTGTGCGGATGCCGCGGGGCATGTCCGGGCCGGGGCTGAATCACCTTATGCGCCCCCGGCAAGTTTGCCCAGTCAATCGGCGCATATCCAGGCGCGGCGGCAGGTGCTGTGGCCTCGGGCGCGGGCGATGGAGAAGAAAGAGGCGGGCGCGGAGCCTCGCGATCCGAGGCAGCCGGAGCGGGCGGCGCGGCGGACGAACCTTGCAAAACGGCGGCGGCGCGCGGGGACGGTGATGTCGCGGGCGCGGAAGGCGCCGCCGGAGCAGGGGCGTCCTGGCTTCTGGACCTGGAGGGCGGACGCGATGGAGCGGATTGGCCCGTTTCGATTATACCCGTGGCGCTCATGGCCTTATGCCAGTCAATGCGGCCCGAGGCATCCAGATAGGCGTCATCAACGGTCGGATCGAGATTATACACGCCGCCCGGGGGCGGAGAAGTCTTGGGAGGGGATGAAGCGGCGCCGGCGGCGGACGAGCCTGGCTCGGGCGCGAAGGGCTGGGCGGCAGCGGGCTGGGCCGCGGCGGGCGGTGCGACGCTGGATGCGGAATCCTGTGCCGGGACGGGCGGAGCAACAGGCGCATTGGCCTGGGCGTCGGTGGATTGCGAGCCGGAGGGCATTGCGCCGTCCGGCGTCTGGACAGGCTCGGGACTTGCTCCGGCCTGTGCCTTGTTGTGATCGTGCGGGTGAGATTTCACTATCGAGCCTCCCTCAGAGGAAAAGAAAGGTATCAGAATGGAATCGCGGGCGAGACGCCCACGCGGTCGGCGGGATTTACGCGCCCGGCAGCTCCTTTTCATAGGTCCAGAAGGTGCGCCAGCGCCGCGCCCCGCAGTTCTTCATGTAAAACCCGACGGGGCCGACCCAGGGAATGATGGCCTGCCGGTGGCCGAGCGCGGCAATGTCATTCAGGCACAGCTGCAGCGTGATCGCGCCGATGCCCTTGCCGCGCGTGGCGGGTTTCGTGCCCATCGGGCCAAACCACCCCATGCCCCGGTTATTGCCTTCGGCGGCGGCGAAGGCGAGGCATTCGCCCTTGTAAAAGCACAGATGCAGCGTCGGCGGATTGTTTTCAAGCGCGTTGCTGGCCTCGCGTTCCCAGCCAGCGAATTCCTTGCCGAGGAAAGCCAGAACGGCGGGCTTGTCCTCGGGGCGCGCGCGGCGAATTTCAAAACCTTCAGCCGCCAGCGCCTTGATGCGCGGCTCGCAATCGAAACGGTTCGGCCAGACGTCGCAAATCAGGTTCTCGTTCACATGCGGCAGGCGTTTGTATCCGATGCGCGGCAGGAACACGGTCGCCTCGGTATAGAGCGGATCGACGCCCGGCATGTAATAGTTCGTCGGATCGTCCATGATCGAAATCGTGCGGATTCCGCGCTGCGCCACGCGGCGCTCGAATTCGGCGAACAGCCCGGTGCCAACCCCTTGCATTCGGTTGGCGGGGCTGACGGCGAACAGGCGAACCCAAGCCTTCTTGCGGCCCTTCCACTCGGCGGCCGTGCCGCAAAGGAATCCGCGAAGGCGGCCATCCGGTCCTTCATCCACCAGGCAAAGACTCGGGTCGAAGTTAAGCGATCCGATGGTTTTTTCGCGGACAAGGGCATCGAAAAAATGATCGTGTTCGAGCGAGACAACGCACAGATGTGTTAGTTGGGAAAGGTCCTCGGGGCGAACTTCTCGAATCATAGTTTTTACCTGGCTGCAAAAGGCATGGGATGAGGTCGCGGAGACCTGCGCGCGCGTTGAAAGCGCGCGCCTGGGCCGCCTATTGCGCGCCCGGTCTCACAAACGATCTTTGTCCGCCGCGCCGCCCCGCTGGCGCAAGCGAAAAGCCCCTCGCCCATGCCTCTCGCGAAACTGGGCGGACAGCGAATCAGGACTGTGGCGCTTGTTTCAGTTTTTTCGCGATTCGGCTTGGGCCAGGGCTGAGGCAGGCGCAGGGCTGGCCGCCCTGGAACTCGAACGCGCCGCCGCCTCTGCCGCAATCCGTTTGGCTGCCTGCAAATCCAGCTTTCCCGACCCAAGCAGCGGCAGCGTCTCGACGGCGACGAAATCCTGCCATTTCGGTATCCACAACGCGGGGAGGCCGGATTTTTGCAGCGCCGCCGCCGCCTCGCGCGCCTTCCCCTCGGGCAGCGTGTGCAGCACCATCAAACGCTCGCCCTTGGCCGCATCTGTTGCGCTCGTGACGGCAAACACTATGTCCACGCATCCGGCGGCCTCTTGCAGCGCCTCCTCGATGCGGATGTGCGGAATCATCTCGCCGCCTATTTTCGAAAACCGGGCCAGGCGGTCCGTAATGCGCACATATCCATCCACGTCCATTTCCGCGATGTCGCCAGTCACATACCAGCCGTCGCGGATGGCCTCGGCGGTTTTTTCCGGCATCTTGTAATAGCCGCGCATGACGTTGGGTCCGCGCACCAGCATCATGCCCGATTTGCCCGGATCGAGCGTTTCGCCCGTGTCGATGTCCACGATCCGCACCTCGACGCCTGGCAGCGGATGCCCGATCGAACCTTCGCGCGATCCCCGCTGATACATTCCCGGCACGCGGTAATCGAGCGCGTTCATCGCCACCACGGGCGAACACTCCGTGGTGCCGTAGCCTTCGATGGGGCGGATTCCAAACCTGCGCTCGAAGGCCGCCGCCACCGAATCGCGCAACTTTTCCGCTCCCGTTTGCACATACGTCAGCGACCCAAATTGCCCGGGCTGCACGCGCCGGGCGTAAATTGACAAGAACGACGGGGTTCCGAACAAATGCGTGACTTTGTAGCGCGCCACATGCGCCCCGACCGAGCGCGCATCGAGCGGATTGGGATACCACGCAACGCCAACCCCCTTGGCGATCGGCAGCCAGAACGCCACTGTGTAGCCAAACGAATGGAAGAACGGAAGAATCCCGAGCAGGCAACTGCGAGGGCCGAAATGCGCGATCCGGAAGGCCCCCACAATGTTCGACTGGATGCCCCAATGTGTCAGTTCAACGCCTTTGGGCTTGCCCGTGCTGCCGCTGCTGAAAATCACCGTGCACAGGTCGTCGATTTTGGCGGGCTTCTGGCGCCCGAGCATTCGTTCGAGCCGCCCCACTGGAGCAAACAAAGCCAGCGCCAGCGCCATCAGGCGTTCGCCCCGCCCGATCTTCGCTCGCAGGTCCTCCAGATACACCGCCTCGATTCCCTCGGGAAGCGAAGTGCGGGATTTTTGGAGAAATGCGCGCGACGTAATGATTCGCCGGATATTGCATTGCGAACATATCTCGCCCAAGATGGCCCGCGACGCCGTGTAGTTCAGATTCACGGCCACGCGCCCGCCCATCGCGGCCGCCAGATTCACCGCGGCGGCGCCCATTGTTGGCGGCAGGAAAACCCCCACCATCGGTTCGCGCGCCCACAGCGGACGCAGACGCCGCCCCAGCGCCACCGCCGCCGCGAGGAATTGCCCTCCTGTCGCCGGGCGGCGCGAAGCCTGGTCGGCGTAAATGCGCGAAAACGCCCGCTGGCGAAGGCAATGCACCGCGTCGCGATGCAGGGGCTGCGTCGTCTCGCGCCGGTTCGCAAAGCCCTGCCCCATCAATTCCACCACCGCGCGGCGCAGCTCGTGCGGAGGCGTCGAGGACGGCATCGCCTTGCCCACGCAAAGGCTGATCACCGAGCGCCGCCACGGACGCCATCGCCGGCCAAGGTCCCAGCGGCCCACGCGCGGGCCAAATCGCGTCTCGTAGGCCCCGTCAATCGCGATGGGAATAATCGGAACGTCCAGATTTCGCACAATTTGGCGCAATCCGCGCTGAAATGGCAGCATCATCCCGATGCGCGTGATCTGACCCTCGGGAAAAATCCCAACCAAATCGCCGCGCTGAACATCGGCGCGCGCTTCGTGAAGCGCCTCAATGATTTTGCGCGGCGGATCGAGGGCCGAAATCGGAATCGCGCGCGTCAGCACCGTGATCCAATGCACCCACCATTTGTCCGCCATTTCCTTGGCGACCAGAAACCGGATGGGGCGCGGTGAGAAAAATCCGATCAGGACCGGATCGAGAAACGATTGATGGTTGGCCACAATCAGCCCGCCGCCACTCTTGGGGATGTTTTCCAGCCCCGATGGGCGCAGGCGATACATCAGTTTCAGAAGCGACCCGATGGTCAGGCGGAGAAACCCCTGCGGATCGCGCCGCGCCCAGAGGACGGCGCCAGCGGCAATCAGCACCCCCGCGGCAAGCGCAATCCCAAGCGCCAGGCCGAGCGAAACCGGCCATCCGCTCGCCCCACCGCCAGACGCCGCCTTCCTCCCCATGGCGGCAACCGGCGCCGCCCATGCGGCCTCCGCGTTCATGCTTGCGAAAAAAAACAGGGCAAAGCAGCCGACGGGGCTGCGAATTGGGCCGCAGGCAAGGCGGCAAATAAGGCAGTTTTGATTTTTCAGCCGCAAGTTCATGGGGGCGTGCGCTCCGCGCAATCTGGATTCTGTGTGCCGGAACGAATCGGAGAAGCAAAGGGAATTTCGGCTCCGGCACGGGCCAGACGGGTAAATGTATATGCATATACAATATCGACGTCAACGATAAAGTGCCGGACATGGCAATTTGCCCGCCGGGATTATTGCGCCTGTATCGCGCATATATCGCGCTTATCTTGTTCTGGCCATGTCTTCGGGCCAGCCTAAAAACCGCAGGGGCCGGTCCGGAAATTACTTTATCGCGCCCTTTTGTTTGAACAAAACGGCCTTTCCGGCAATGTTCACCATGGCGCTGCGCGCCACGCCGCTATTGGCCCCGACGAGGAACGTCACCACGCCCCGGTCGCGTCCGGATGTGGCGGCGGTGAATTGAATCCATTCCGCATCGCTCGATACCGTCCAGGGACATGCGCCGCTTGCCCCAACCACGATTTTCCCCGTTCCGCCCTTGGCGGCGAAGATGCGCTTGCTGATGCTGCGCGAATACTTGCACGTTTCGGGCGCCAGATAACCGCGGATTTTTTTGAATGTGGCGCTGAAACGCCCGTCGAGAATATCCCATTTGCCTCCGCAGATGTTTTCAAGGTCGCTTTTGGATTTGCCGCATTTGCCGTAAAGTTGGCCAACCACCATCGCATTGGCGTTCAGTATCGGCGATCCGCTGCTTCCGCCCATCGTGGACCCCTCGCGCCGCATCGACGAAATGAAGCGGCTCGAACTGAAACATTTGTATCGGCCGCCGATTACCTTTTGCGTCGAATAATTCATCGGCATTCCGTGAGGGTGCGAGAGGCGGTAGAGCACTGTTCCGGAACGCGGCGACTTAGAACTCCAGCCAAGAAGCGTCACGCCCGAGGGCGGCTTGTCATACAGCTTCATCAGACAATAGTCCGAATAGGTGCTGGAGACCAGATAGCGGGCGCCTTCTGTATATCCCCTCGATTCCGTATAGCCCCCGCAGCTATGGGCGCGGTATTCCCATGTGAATTCCGCAAAGGCCGCCGAGTATTCGTTGTCGATGCAGTGATTGGCCGTGAGGAAATAGGGCGTCCCCGAATAGGTTGAATCCGCAATCAGTCCGCCCGAACAGCGATAATGACCGCCCGCGTCCGGGTAATCGATCTGTGCCATGCCCCGCCCGGCCATATCCAGATTAGCCCATTTGCCCCCGGCGCATCCCGCGTCGATCAGGCAGCCTGTATTGCGTTCGCTCTCGGGCTGCGGAAGCGCCATCGAACGCGCCACGGCCTGCAATCCCGGGAAGAACAACGGTCCCATCACGGCCACTTCTTGAATGATGAAGCGGATGGCTTGTGTGGCGGGGGCCGGGGCGGAGGCGGAGGCGGGGTCCGCGCCCGCTACGGCGATCTGCAGCTCGATAAATCCCTCGCCGCCGATCAGGCTATGGGTCCAGAACTCGCCCGTGCCTAAAGGGCCATCGCCCTCGTAGGGGCCATAAACCTCGCCCGTGCCGTCGCCAAATCCATAGACAAACAGTTTGGCGCCCGGCGGCAGGTGGCAATCCGCGAAATGGAACCGGAGTCCAAAGGCCTCGCTGGAGCGAACCGCCAGAGTCCATGCGTAGCCGCCCCCGGGGGCAAGGCGGCGCGCCACTCCGCCAGCCATTGGGGTTGGTTCGTCGCCCAGCGCGGCCAGGTCTTCGGGCGCAAGGGTCACAGTGCGGCCCGAGGCCACATTGACACCGATCAGAGGCGGGTCGGTTTCATTCGCGCCCGCAGCAGATTCGAGGAGCACGGTTCGTTGAGATTCCGTGAGTTCTACATCAAGAATTGAAGCATCCCATTGACCTGCGGCGTGGTCGTCGAGCGCAAGTTGGCCGAACAAATCCGCTGTGCGTTCCATCGCCTTTTCCGCCGCCCCTTCCTCCGCTACTGGCAAGGCCAGCGGCGCGATTTCTAGGGCCATGGCCGGGCGAACCGCCCATGCCAATAAGCCAAGAGAGAGCATAAGAACAAAGGCGCGCCCTCGGGGAAAAAACAAGGCGCCTGCCCTTTGGCGTAATCTGGCCGCCGCCGCACATAGAGGGAAAGGACTCGATGTTTTTTCGGCGGATTCCGGGCGTTTCGCGCATTCTTGAGGCGTGGAGCACACTTGCGGCGTAACGGACATGGCCAACTCCTCCAAAGATTGGGATGGAATACGGATAAACATGGCAATCTCCATCGGCGAATCTATTGATCCAGGCAGAGAAGAGGTGTCAAGAGAAAGCCGATCTGGCAAACCAGCCCACCTGAATGGGCGCATCTTGATACTGTTACTGATCCGATACTGATCCGAACTGCTTGTGCCCCCTCACTGCGTTCGGGGTTCTGCAAAAAGCCGTCTGGAATGCATCTGATTATGCAGAACCCGGAACGAAGTGACGGGGTTTCCTTGCTTATCAGTATTAGTATCAAGATGCGCCCCACCTGAATGGGCGCATCTCATTTTTTTGCAGCGGTTGTAGGTGGGTTTGATGTTGTGGGAAT
>CAYUNT010000171.1:0-9877 GCA_964446285.1 uncultured Candidatus Sumerlaeota bacterium
TGGGGTTCCGCTTCGCTCCACCCCAGGCTACCCTCTTTGGCCTCTTCAAGGCCACGGCGGGATTCTTTGCAAAAAAGTGAGATGCGCCCGGGCACACTGCTAAGAAATCAGTTCAGTATGAAGCTCGGCATTGCGGCGGATTCCAGAGAACGGAAACATCCTGCCGTCGGACAAAGGGTGCATCTTGGCACAGATGCCGTCACGTCTTCGTTCGTAGTTCAGACTTCAGTCTGCTCCACGCCCTGAAGACATGCTGAAGCATGAACTACGAACTCTCCGCAGCAGTTGCAGCATGCGCCATCGGAACAACCGGCGCCTAAATACTGTTTGCCCGGCCCGCATGACCTTCGTTACAGGACAGGGTTCGAGAAGGCGCGTTGCGACAAATCGCCCCAAGATCATGCTGGAGGGGCTTTCCACGTTTTCCAACTCCGCATCCGTGTTGTCGAACATAATGAATCCTGAAGCCCTCATAAGCCCGTCGAAGGTGGAGGCCGCCGCCGCTCCGGACCAGGAAATGGCCCGGCGGGAAACACCTGTGCTTGTCTGCGAAGCGAATTCGGAACTGGTCCTCCCGGACCCCTGTCTGGTGGTCTTGTGCGGACCCTCGGGCGCGGGCAAATCCACATTCGCCAGGGAACATTTTCGCCCGACCCAGATTGTGTCATCCGATCACTGCCGCTCGTTGATCAACGACAGCGAGACGTTCGGCCCGGAGACAAGCACGCGGGCCTTCGCGCTCCTGGATGAGACCATCCGCCATCGCCTCGAATTGCGCCGGCTGACCGTCGCCGACACAACGGCCCTGGAACGCGGGGCGCGCGCCCGGTTTCTCGAATTGGCCGGCGAAGCCAGGGTCCCGGCCGTCCTGATCATGTTGCAGATCAGCACGGAGGAATGTCTGCGCCGCGATCAAGCCCGCAAGCGCCATGTTGGGGTCCAAGTCATTGCGCGCCAGCAGAGGCTTTTCGGGACCACGCGGCATTCGGTCGCCTCCGAAGGGTTCCACTGCGTTTATGTTCTGACCGAGGAAACTGAAAACGCAATCCGCGTGCGGCTGGAAAGCGAGCCTGAAGCGATCGTGTCGGAATTGCGCCAGCCGATCGTCCCGACGCCGTTCGAGGGCTGGATCAAGCCCTGGCCCGATCAGCGGGATGCGGATTCGGGTTCGGATTCGGAGCACAAGGGCGCCCCCCCGACCGGCCCGGACGGCGAAACCGCGCCCATCGCCCAGTTGGCCTGCGATGAAATTCGCGCCGTTGTGGGAGACACCTCCGAGGGAGATCGCCGCGCCGCCATGCGGGCACTTCTCGCCATGCGCGTTGATCCACGATGGATATTGTTTCGCCCGGCGCGGCCCGAACCGCCGTCTCCGGGAGCGTCCGGCTTCGACTCAGCCGCCGACACGTCTTTCGATTCGGTGGTCGAGGCGCTGCGGCTCGAGGGGTTCCGCCGCGCCGCCCTGGAAGCCTGGCCAGCGGGAGCGCAACCCGTCGGTCTTGTCGTCGCCCGCGAACCCTATCACGCGGTCCGGCTCCTTGGCGTCGAGGGATGGGGAGCGATCTGGGGGGACCCGGGTCCGCCGCTCCTCGAGCCAGAGGCGCTGGAACCGCTCTTGGAGCGAATGGCCAATGATTTGAACGGTTCGGCCTATTATTCACGCCGGAAGACTTCGCTGTTCGTCGCCCAGGCCCTCGCCCTCTGGGACACGGGACATCCGGCGCCAGATGCCTCCGCGCTCGATTCCCCATGCCAGTTCAGCCCGCATCGCCCGAGAAACGCGCAGCCCGAGCAACTGCGCCTGTTGCTGACCGACCTCTTGGCGCCGCCGGAGTCGTCGGACCCGGACAACCCTGAGTTTCTCTGGATGCTGGCCGAGACCAGCAATCTGGCCGAGGTCTTTTGCGCCGCCCCGCGTCTGATACTCGACCTCGCATCGCATGGCCCCGCCGCGCGCGAGGAAGACCGCCGCTGGTGGTCGGTGTGGAGCCAGAGGCCGGGCTGGAGAATCGTCCTTGCCCGCACAACCAAGACAGAGAATCAGGAGGGGCGGGAACACGAGAGGGAGAAACGAAAAGGGTGCGGGAAACGTGAAATCTGCGATATCGGCTGGCGGCGGCCCCCTCGTGTTCTTCTGGAATCCTCCGGCGGAGAGCGCCCGTCCAAAGCGCCGGCCGCTGCGACAACTTCGAGCATGTCTTCGGCCGCTGCGGCTGCGTTTGCGGTCGATGCTGGCGGCAATCTGCCTCCCACCCCATTCCAGGCCGCCCACGCCCGCGCGCTTTGGGAATGCCGAAGCCGCGCCATTCGAGAACTGACCTCGGGCGCTCCGCATCGTCCCTGGCGGCCCTGGGTCGCGGCAGCCTGGGGCCTCCCGCCCTCGCCCGAGCCAGACGAGCAGGAGGACCTGTTCGGCGAACGCTCCAACTGAGCAATGCGCGAATGGAGAGACGTCAGTTGTGGCCGTGATTGTCCCAAGCGTCCAGTCCAGGACACGGGCCAATCCCCCGGGACTCTCCCCAGGAACTGTTCAAAGTGCAGGAAAAATCTTGGGCGAGACGCCCAAGCCACCGGAATCACGGGCAAGATGCCCATGCCACCCGTAACTTTGAACAGTTCCTAGGACTTTTCCCCAAGACCGAATATCATATCGCCTCTTGCGTTGGCGGATCGTTTTCGGCTAGAGGTTAAACGATTGAGCGGCAGGCGCTTGATCTGCCTATTTCATCCGAGTTTTTTTCGGATTTCGCGCGTTTCGCGGAATTATCACGCACCGCCAGTTCCAGTCAGGTCTCTCGGCAAGCCGCTGCCAGATTCGATAAGCCGCCATTGAATATGCCAAATCCCGCCACACCCCGTTCTGTTCCTCTTTCGCGCCGGCTTCTCCCCCGCCGCGCGGAGTGGATTGGTCTGGCGTTTGCCTCGCCGTGGCTGGCCGGGCTGGCGGTTTTCGGATTTTATCCGATTCTGGCGTCGTTTTATTTCAGTTTGTGCCGCTATAACGTCGTGCGTCCGCCGCGATTTGTCGGACTGGAGAATTACCGCCTTCTTTTCCTCGACGATCCGCTTTTCTGGAAGTCGTTGTGGAACACATTCTATCTGACAGGGATCGGGCTGCCGCTGCAATTGGCCTTCGCGCTGGCCGCCGCGCTGCTGCTCAACGCAAACGTGCGCGGGCAATCCGTGTTCCGAACGCTGTTTTATCTGCCTTCGGTGGTGCCCGCAGTGGCCACGGCGCTCCTGTGGGTTTGGATTCTGAATCCTGAATACGGACTTCTGAATGTCGCGCTCGGATGGATTGGCGTGCGCGGCCCGGGATGGCTTGCCGACCCGGCGTGGGCAAAGCCGGCGCTAATCCTCACAGGCGTCTGGGGAATCGGCAACACGATGCTGATCTTCCTCGCGGGATTGCAGCAAGTGCCGGTGTCGCTTTACGAGGCGGCGATTGTCGATGGCGCGGGGCCGTGGCAGCGCTTCCGCCATGTCACGATTCCCATAATGAGTCCTGTGATTTTCTTCAATCTTGTCATGGGAATTATCGGATCGTTCCAGTATTTCACGCACGTGTATATCATGACGGCGGGCGTGCAGGGCGGCGGACAGGGAATCGGCGGACCCGAAGGTTCGACGATGGTGTATCCGCTGTATTTGTATCAGAACGCCTTTTTGTTTTTCCGCATGGGCTATGCCTCGGCGATGGCGTGGATCCTCTTTGTGATTGTCGCGCTGATTCTCGTGCTGGTCTTCCGCACGTCCGGGTGGGTGCATTATGAGCGCGACTAAGGCAGATCGAGCAAGGCGGGCGCGGGCATGAAAGCGCATTGGATAAGCCGATTTTTTGTTTGGGCGGCGCTCATCATTTTTGCGCTGTTTTTCGCCTTGCCTTTCGTCTGGATGCTCGGTTCGTCGGTAAAGACGGCGGAACAGATTTTCCAGGTGCCGCCGATATGGATTCCCTGGCCGCTTTATGAACGCTATCAGCCGGATGCAGAGGGAGCGGAGGCGAAGGATGCAACTGGCACGGCGGCCCGCGAGCCTCTGCTTCGCAGCGAGTATGAACGCGCGCCTCTTTTCGAGCGGGTTTCCGGTGACGGGTCCGGAGGGGCTTCGGACAATGCGAGCCTCCGCTGCATTTCTTACGAAACCTATATTTCACAACAACTTTACAAGAAGGCGCATCCTGGAGTTGTTAGGCGCGTTCCGCTCGGCGAATTTCTAGGTTCGCAGATGTGGCGCAATTATGCGGGCGCGGCGACTCTGGTTCCTCTTTTTCGCTATCTCCTCAACACGCTCATTATCTGTCTCGGGACAATCCTCGGCAATCTGCTCTCCGCGTCGCTTGTTGCCTACAGTCTGGCGATTCTCAACTGGCGCGGACGCGAACTCTCGTTCAAAATCCTAATTGCTACCATGCTTTTGCCTCCGCAAGTGACAATGATTCCCGTGTTTCTGATCTTCCGCCGCCTCGGGATGATCGACACCTTCTGGCCGCTCATCATTCCGGCGTTTCTCGGGTCGCCGTTTTTCATCTTTTTGCTGCGCCAGTTTTTCCTCGGGATTCCGGCGGCGCTCACCGAAGCGGCGCGTATCGACGGCTGCAGCGAATGGGGAATCTACTGGCGCATCATTTTGCCGCTCGCCGTTCCCGCGCTCGCCACAGTCACGCTGTTTGCCTTTATATGGGCATGGACGGACTTCCTGACTCCGTTGATTTACTTGCAGGACCAATCGAATTTCACATTGTCGATCGGTTTGCAGCAATTCCAGGAATCGCACACGGCGGAATGGGGAATGCTGATGGCTGCCTCGACGCTGATGACGCTGCCGATGATCGCGCTGTTTTTCTGCGCGCAAAAAACATTCGTGCGCGGCATCGTCACCACGGGCCTCAAGGGCTAATTCAGGAATCCCATTAATTGCCTATCGGTTTGCGGGACAATTCGAGTGAATCTATCGCGGGAAGCCAGCGCGCGGGATTGAACGCGGGCTGTTCCCATTCAAATTGCTGAGGCGCGCGAGCGCGGCGATCCGACGGATCGGGCGCAGGAAGTCCAAGCCGCGCCACGACGCTGTTCGAGCCGATCAACCACTCCGATTGCGGAACGTCGAAAAAAACTCCCTGCAATGTCTGCGTAGTCAGGCGTCCGGCAAAAGCCGTGCGGCCATTCACCTCGATTTGCAAAACGGGAGGGGGTTCGTTCGGGCGCAGCGCGGGAATTTCTGCCGGTTGGGACGACCGGATGAAGATGCGACTTTCCTTGCGCTGCGTCGCAGGAATGCCAAACACTTTGCGGATTTCCTGAAGCCGCAGCCGGCGCGAGTCTTCCCAGATTTCGGATTCCTTTTGTGGGCTGGCGCTTTGGAGCTGAATCACCGCAGCGCATTTTTCCACTTTGTCCGAAATCTGCCGCCATGCCCGCGCGCCATAGACGCCAATGATGATTCCTGGAATCAGAAGAACCAGCGCAACCCGAAGCGCCCATAGAAGCACAGTATTGCGGCGGCTTTGCGCTTGCGGTTGAGGGAGCGGAAGCGCCGGCACATCATTCACAGCCAGCACTGACGCGGCGAAAAGCGGAATGGAACATCCGAGTGCAGAAAAACTAGGCAGCGGAGCGAGAAGCGCCCCGGCCAGCACAAGAAGTCCCATTCGCAACAACAAATAATGCGCGGGAACCGGCCCTGAGGAAAAAGCGAGAATCCGGCGCAGCTCCCAAACGGCCAGGCATACGAACAGAAGCGGCCCCACGGCGCCAAGGCCCATTGCGCGCAGACTGTGCGCGAGTCCGGGGAGCGCGGCCAGGCAGCCTTCTTCTTCCAAGGCGGCGGCCTGATCGAATGGCGCAAGAACCAGGTTCTGGACCAGCCGCCCCGCATCCTGCCAATAGGGAATCAGAGAGGCCACAAAAGGAAGCAAAAACAAAAGCAGTGGAAGCGATGGGAATTCGCCCTTGGCACCGCACTTTTCGTCCAAAGACGAGTTCGCAGTCGCATTTCCGGATCGTCCGCCGCCCGCCGCAAGCCACGCGAAATACACAGGCACGATCAGCATAATCCAGGGCGTGCACGAGGCGGCAAATCCCAGGCACAACGCCGCGAGAGCATGGCGCCCGCGGCCCGCGAGCAATCCAAAGAACGCCAGTCCCAGCCATGTGCCCGCCATCGCCGGATCCACGGCGGCGCGCCCCCCAAGCAAGGGTTCGTGGAGTATCAGCATTGCGCCGAAAACAAGCAAGGCGGCGGATAATAGACGTTGAGAATCGCTCGGCGAATAGCAAAGCAACGTGCCGCTTGCCATCCAGAGCCATAAAATACAGAGCGCCATCACAGCCGCCACGCCGAACAATCGAGAATCGAATCCGTAGTCGCGGCCAAGAGAATCCATCCATACAACAATCGGCATATAAGGAAGGGATTTGTTAGGCCGCGCAGAGCTGGAACGCCAAGCCTCGCCGGAATTTTCCGCATCGGCCTCGTCCCGCGCATCAGAGCTCTCCGCCGCGAAGTCCCTGTCATCGGAGGCACGTGCCGAAATGTTTCGCGCGCTCGTTTTCCGCGTGGAAAGACGGGGTCCATAAGGTGAGCCGCCCGTTTCCTCCGCGCGGTTCACGGCTTCCCGGATGTCCGCATAGGCAGAGGCGGGCTGCGAAGAATCGACCGGAGAGAAAAGGATTTGCCGGATTCCATCTTGCACATCGGTGCCCAACCTCCAAATGTTCAGCAGCAATACACCAACCAGAATTACACGCCCAGCAATTTGCCACCCGCGCGTTTCGTATTTCTCCTGATTTCGCCATCCCCACGCACTTAATTTCGGAGAGAGCGATTGCCAATATGTCATCGCGCAAAAGCCAAACACAATCCAGGCAATCGGCTGAATGGCGTCCGCGTTGCCCTCTTCCTTCAGCGCCTTATGCAGGCTATGGACAATTGCCACGGTGAGTATTGCAGCCAGGTATCGAACCATGGGGCCAGCCTCGACTCAACTCGACCGCGCTGCAACCTTTCGCGCCAACTCCGCGCGCCTTGTCCGCACCTTCGCCCGCGCGCCTATCGCGCCTATTCGGAAAACAGCGCCTCGACAAACTGGCGCGGATCGAAGTCGCGCAGGTCGTCCTCGCCCTCGCCAATGCCAATCAGCGTAATAGGAATATCAAACAAATCGCGAATGGCGATCAAGACGCCGCCTTTGGCTGTGCCGTCGAGTTTGGTCATGATGATGCCGCTCACTTGCGCGGCCTCGGTGAAGATGCGCGTTTGCTGAACGGCGTTTTGGCCGGTGGTGGCGTCGAGCACGAGGAGCGTTTCATGCGGCGCCTCGGGCATTACCTTCTGGATCACGCGGCGCACCTTGCGAAGTTCGTCCATGAGGTCGGATTTCGTGTGGAGGCGGCCCGCTGTGTCGATAAACACTACATCGACGCCATCGCGGCGCGCCTGTTGGATGCCGTCGAAGCAAATCGCCGCCGGGTCGCCGCCCTCGCGCCCGCGCACAAACGACGAGCCGGAGCGTTTGGCCCAGATTTCCAGCTGCTCGATTGCCGCCGCGCGGAACGTATCGCCCGCAACAATCATGGTTTTCAGCCCCGCGCGGGCGCAACGCTTGGCCATTTTGCCGATGGTGGTTGTTTTTCCGGTGCCGTTCACGCCCACCACCAAAACCACATAAGGGCGCGCGTCGCGGTCGATCTCGAAGGTGCGCGTGCGTTTGCAGATGATTTCTGTTATGACCTCTTTGAAAAGATCGAGCACCTGCGCGGCATTTTCCGGATTGCGCGCCTTCGAGAGCGTGCGCATCCGCTCGATAATGCGGTCCGTGGTTTGCGGGCCGACGTCCGCCTGGATTAGAATGCCTTCAATCTGGTCTATGAGGTTGTCATCCAGTTTGCCCGAAAGGCGGATGGCCTGGCGGACCTTCTGGATCACCGAGGCTTTTGTTTTTGCCAGGCGCTCTTTGAGGCGCGCGAAAAATCCCGGTTTGGAGGCTGGCGCGGGAGCGGGAGGAGGAGAAGGAGGAGCGGCAGGCGGCGTTTTCGCAGGCGCTGCGGCAGCGGACGATATGGCAGCCGGAATTGCAGGCGGAGCCGCAGCCACCGGAGCGCGCGGTGTTTCCGCAGGCGGCGCTTCGAGAACAGCGCCAGCGGAGTTATCGGCTGCCCCGGATTCTTCTTCCTCTTTGGGCAGGATTTGTTTGCGTTGGAACAATCGGCTGAAAAAGCCAGGTTTTTTCTCTGGAGCAGGCTGGGGGGGAACAGGCGGCACAATCATCTCCCAAACGAAAAGGGTCGGACCGGTCAAACCCGCAAGGGCGCTGGAGTGTATGAATCCGCCCCTCTTCGGCGCAAAGGAAAATCATGCGGGCAAGTCCAATTCGTTCTTCTCGCGCCTTCGCAAATGGCGCGCGCGAGGCGCTCGCCGCCGAGAATTCGCTCGACCCTGCCGCGCCCTGTCTTTCATATCCAATCCGGGGTCTGAGAGGGTTTGCCCCTTGCTCCAGAGCGGGATTGCATTGCGTCAGCCTGGGGCCTGCCTATAAATTGGAATGGGAATCTTGGACGGGACGTCCAAGCCACCTTATAAATCTTTATGCAGTTTCTTCATGCAACCATCTGAACAAAACCCAGTCGCATTTCATCCTCCCGCGCTGCCGTATCTGGCGGCGGGTGCATCAGGCGTCAGTTCATTCCTGCCGTTATCCGAAGCCCTGAATCGCATTACGCTTTCGATCATCATGCCTATTTACAACGAGCGCGAGTTCCTCGGGCGTGTGCTCGAACGCGTTCGCGCCGTCCCGATCAAAAAGGAACTCATCCTCGTGGACGATTGCTCGACCGACGGAACGCGCGAATTGCTCCAGGCGGAGGCGGAAAAGCCAGATACCATAGTGCTGTATCATCCCAAAAATTTCGGCAAAGGCGCAGCCATCCGCACGGGACTCACGCACGCCACGGGCGATATTGTCCTGATCCAGGACGCCGACCTCGAATACGAGCCTATGGAAATCCCGTGGATCATCATGCCTATCGCCGAAGGGCGCTGCAAAGTATCGTATGGGTCGCGCTTTCTCGGGCGAAGCCCCACCGGGATGCGCCTGCCCAATTACGTCGCCAACCGCCTGCTTGCGTTGATGGTGACTTTGCTTTTCGGGCAGGTTATTTCCGACGAAGCCACGGCCTACAAATCCTTCCGTCGCGATCTCATCCAATCCATTCCGCTCAAATGCGAACGGTTTGAATTCTGCCCTGAGGTCACGGCGAAAGTGCTCTTGCGCGGCGAACGCATTCACGAAGTCCCCTGCACGTTTTTTGCCCGCACGTTCGAGGAAGGCAAAAAAATCGGCTGGCGCGATTTCTTCGTGGCGGTTTCAACTCTGCTCAAATGCCGCCTGGGATTGATGTGATATCAATTTCCCTGGATTCTGTTCCGAATCGCCTGTCATGGTTTTCGCGGTCAGAATCGCATCTTCCCACCTCAGTAATAGAGCCAGTCCGCGACGGCGGTTACGCATTCTTCATCGGTGCAAACTCGCGGGGCCATGAGCGTGCCGGAATTGGATACCATGCCGCTGGGGTTGAATCGCAACTTGATGGTTCCGCCGTTATATCCCGTTGAATTCCCGCCGAGCGTGCGGATAGTCGCTCCCGATTCAATCACGGCGCTCGCGGCGGATTCGAGTTGCAGGAGAATGCCGCCTCCCGCGCCCTTGCCACCGGACGTTGCGCCCGGGCCGCCCGCAAGACCTTGTTGTTCCGGGTTGGTTCCGCCGCCGCCTCCTATACCTCCGTTCGCGCCCATGCGACCGCTGGCGTCAATTCGCGCGCCAGACCGCAAATAAAAAGCCGAAGAGGCGTAGATGCGGACTGTGCCACCCCCTCTT
>CAYUNT010000172.1:0-9867 GCA_964446285.1 uncultured Candidatus Sumerlaeota bacterium
GGCCTTCATAGAAGGGCAAGCGAAGCGCCGCCCTGGGAAACCGAGACACCAACAACATAATCGCCTGGCGCGGTTTTCGCTCTTCTCGCGAAAACCGTGACAGGCGATTGGGAACAGAATCAAAGGAAAATGGTATGATAAGCAGCCGCCCAAAGTCTTCGCCCTTTTCGCGGGTAAGATTGAGAAGCCGCTGGCGCACAGAAGCGGACAGGTTTGGGGCCAGGGGGCGTCACTCCATCGCCTGAAGATAGGGCATGATCACCCGGGCAACCCGGCAGATCGCGGCAAAGCGGAGGAGTTCCGTTCGCGTGAACTTTCGCTTCCGAAGGCCGTCGCGGAGCGCCTCCAGAGCCACGTCCAGACCGATCTTGTTCCGATACTTGAAACAGTCGGCCACCGTTTTGGCGGCGCTGGTGATTCGCACATCGATCCCCTCGATCCGATGGAATTCAATCCCCTCCGAAAGGGCTTCCCCCGAAAAGCGCACAATGCGCAGCCGGGGAGAATCCGCCGCCGGCTTTCTCGCCTTGGGAGCGATTGCCATCCAGACCTCGGGCGGGTTCTGGGTCCCCAGATCATGAAACTTCAGGGCCGTGAGCAGACAGATGACTCCATGGGAGACTCGATGCGCCGCTTCCGCCAGTGAATGGTTTTCCGTCAGGGCGGCTTTTGAGGAAATGTAAAGCCCCCTTCCGGTTCGCACGAGCACTCCCTGGCCACACAGACGCCGGATGGATTCCGAATGAAATCCTCGGGCCGTCAGGTCTCTCGAACGCAGGACTCCCTTCGTGCGGGCGAGGGAGGCGAGGGAGGCGAGGGAGGGGACTTTCTGGTCGTGGGTCGGTTTTCTGGACATGGGAGGCAGACTTCCGTCGGAACATCTTCACATCTACCTACACTTCCACACGTCGCGGGGGCGGAAGTCAACAGGAAGTCGTCGGATGGCGTTCTCCGAAGTCGGCCTAATGCAAGGGGAGCAGGCCATGCAGGTTTCCTTTCCGCATATAGCCGCCTTCAGGATATGGAATGCGGGGGGAATGCGGGGACGGGAATGCGGGGACAGCAACCGCATTAAAACGATGCATGCTTTCTTCTGCAAATAAATGGGCGCCAGCGCGGGTGTTACCCAAGCATAACCAAATCCAGCGCTGTGTTAATCGTGTCCACGCGCTTGTGGATCAGATGCGCAACGGCCAGGAGAAAGAAGCGCTGCCCACACTGGAGGGTCTTTGGGCGAACCTCAAGGCGAAGCCTGGCGAAATGATGGCTGGGACGCCTCGTGGGAGAACGCGGCGTAACAGCGCCACGATGCGCCTCGATAAACAAACCGGTTTGCCTGGCGTCTCAAGGCGCGATGCGAGCGCAGAGCTCCTTCCTTGATTTCCACCCCAGTGCGCTCGTATTGGCTTGTGTGAAAGCGGCGTTTGCCCCCAGGAACTGTTCAAAGTTGCTGGTGGCGCGGGCATCTTGCACGTGATTCCGGTGGCTTGGGCGTCTCGCCCAAGTTTTTTCCCGCACTTGAAACCGTTCCTGGCGTTGCCCCGAGCCTGATGGCTCGCGAGCGATTTCCGAGAGGACCTTCACGCGCTTGGACAAAACGAATCTCCGATTGAGAATCATTGCCTGGGTTGCGGTTGGCGTTCTCACGGCGCTGTATGCCAGCCGCCACGTCGCCATCTATATGGCCGAACCGGGACGCCTCCACGCCAACGATTTCAAACATTTATATTTGGGGGCGGTGTTTGTCGGCGCGGGCGGAAATCCCTACGATGACAGCGAATTCCTCCACGCCGCCACGGCCCTTTCGCGCCAGGACCCGCGTTTTCGCTCCATTTTGCCTTATGTATATCTTCCCTTCACGGGAATTGTGCTGCTTCCGCTCACGTGGCTGCCTCGATTTGGCGACGCCGTGTGGGCCTGGTTTTGGATTAATCAGATTTTGTTTTTGGGCGGGGGCTGGCTAGCGGCGCGCGCCGTGGGGCTGCCGAGGCGGAGCGCCGTTTTGGCGCTGGTTCTGTTTTTGCTCGTATGGAACCAGCCGCTCGACCGCACCCTCACCGCAGGCCAGCTCAATGCGGTGCTATTATTCGCCTACGCGCTTGTCTTGTGGATGACTCCCCGCGCTCCCGCCTGGGCCACTGGCGCGGCAGCCGCGTTCGCCGCCATGTTCAAACTCAGCCCGGGAATTCTTTTCTTCTGGTTTCTCGCCGAACGCCGCCGCCGCGAAGCCGCCTGGATGGCCGTTTTCTGCCTGTTGTTTCTGGCCGCTTCGTTTCCGCTGGCCGGTCCGCGCACGCACGCAGCCTTCCTGCCCGTTTTGCGCGAGATGGGTTATGGAAAATCCACTTGGGCGGCGCACGGACAGCATTTCTTTCGCGATCCTTACAATCAGAGCATGAATTCCTTTTATCATCATGCCTTTGCGAAGTATCAGCCTCCGGCCGGCCTTCCTGGCGACGGCATTCGTCCCTGGGCGGACTTGGGTGTGCGCGCGGCGAATACGTTCACGATCCTCGACACTCTGGCGCTTGTCCTGGCGGCGGCGTGGCTGGTCTGGCCTTTCCCGCAGGCGCGCAAAACCACAAAAGACACTGCCAGCGCCAATGAAGCCCCTGCCTCTGCTGGCGATCCCAAGGGTCATTCCACTTCTGATGCAGACAATCCACAACTCACCACTCACCACTCACCACTCACAACCCACAACCCACAACTCACAACCCACAACTCCCCTTCTCTTCTCCCGCTCGATTCCGTCATGCGCTATGCGATGTTTGTCACGCTATCGCTGCTGATCCCCAGCCTGATGTGGGATCATTACGTGGTGCAGTTGGTCATTGTGTATTTGGCTCTGGCGCGGCTCTTTGTGGAGCGGCGCGTGGGGTTGGGACCGCAACTCATCTGGGCGGCCATTATCATCGTCAACGGATCAGGCATCGCCCTGGACGCCCCGGAATTCCAATCGGGAGCGGGGATTCTCGCGATGTCCACGAAATTGTGGGCTACGCTTGCCGTCTGGTTTCTTGTGGCGTGGAGCCTGCTGCGCCTGCGCCAGGAAAAGCGCGAAAGCGCGGCGGGCGAACCGCCAATCTGACGAATTGCCAATCAGACGGATTGGTAATTGTGCGGCGGCCGGATCAACGCTGGAATAATAGCGCTGCGAACTTCTCTTCTTTAACTTCGCGTCTTTTCGCGATTAAATTCTTTCCCGGATTTACTCCTCGGGCGAAAAGCGATCGGGATTGAGGGCCTGCAAATCCTCGGGGACAAACAAGCCATCGCGGCGGATCACTTCGCCGTCGAGTTCGATTGTTCCGCCGCCATAATCCTTGCGCTGGATTTGAACCAGGTCCCAATGCAGAGCCGAATGATTTCCATTGGGCGCGTCGTCATAGGAATTGCCCAGCGCGAGATGCCAGGAACCACTGATCTTTTCGTCAAAAAGGATGTCGCGCATTGGTTTGAGAACGAACGGGTGGAATGCGATGGACCACTCGCCGGCATAGCGCGCGCCTTTGTCGCGGTCGAGCATCCGTTCCAACTCCGCCGTGTTTCCGCCGCCGTCGGAGCATTCGACAACGCGGCCCCTGTGGAACATCAGGCGGATGTTCTCGAACGGGCGGCCCTCATAGATCGTCGGCGTGTTGAAAAACACATGGCCCTCGATGGATTCTCGAACGGGCGCCGTGTAGCACTCGCCGTCGGGGATGTTTTTTTCTCCAGCGCAAGGGACCACCGGGATATTCTGTATGGAAAAGCGCAAATCGGTTTCCGGCCCCGTAATGCGAACCTTGTCTGCCCGGGCCATGCGCGCAACCAGCGGCTTGAGGGCCTTCGCCATTTTCCGGTAGTCCACCGTGCAGACGCGGAAATAATAATCCTCGAATGCCTCGGTCGAGATATTGGCCAATTGCGCCATGGCCGGATTGGGAAATCGCAAAACGCACCAGCGCGAGTGTTTTACGCGCTGCTCGAAGTGGACCGGTTTCACCACATTAGACACATAGCGATCGAGGCGCTCGCGCGGAGTGTCGGACAATTCGAAGGCGTTCTGCGTTCCCCGCACGCCAATATACGCCTGCGCCATCTTCATTTCGGCCAGTTGCACTTCGCCAAGGCGGCGCAGCTGCTCCTCGTTCGATTCAATAACGATGTCGCGTGTAAAATCGTGGTCGCCCAGCCGCAGCAGCGGCACGCCGCCCGCCCGAAGAACTTCACGCGAGATAATCCGGATCAACTCGCGCGTTTCGAGGCCGACGCCCTCCACCATGCAAACATCACCAGGTTGAATCTGCGTCGAGTGTTTAACAAGAATGCGAGCAAGCGCTTCATATCGCATATCACGCATGGAATTGCCTCCGTGAGTTCTGTGCCAATCAGAGATTGCGTCCGGGGCGCTTGCGGGCGGCGCGCCCGGGAAAGGGAGGGCCGCCGCGCCCGCAGCCTCTCTTGTTCTCCTCACTGCCCGCCGCCGCCGCCGATCCGAAGCCCCGGCCCCCAGACACCGCGCCCGGGGTCCTCCTGTTCCCTGACCGGCGCGAAAACAAACCAGATATCGCCGCCGCTCACAAGGCCGTTTGTGGGATCCCATCGCAGGCGCAGAAGCGTATCGCGCGAGGCCGCCGAACCGGGGACAAAATCCCGCTCGGGATCGATTTGATATTCGCCGTCCGGACCGGGACTCATGATTATCGCCGTATTGGGGTGAGCGGGCGCGCTTGCCGCCGTGCCCGCCGCCGCCCCCGAGTCGGGGCAATAATATGAATACGTAGCAAAGACAGAAGAGGCGAAGGGGTCTCGCAAGTAATGGTCGAGGATGGGCACGGGAGTAGTCAGGGCGTTGAATTTGTCGTAGGCGAATTGGTGTATCCGGAAGGTGGGAATCTGGAACGAGGAACTGGTGGGGGGAACGCGCTTGTTGGCGCCGAGATTGCCGCGCGACCACGGCGGCAGTTGTCCATTCAAAGACCCATAACGTCTGAACGCCTTGTCCATAAGGCGGAAATCGAAGTCAATTAATGTTAGGATTTCGGCATCTGGCTTTTTGGCGGCTGTTTGATTCAACAGGGGATCGAGCGGCGCAAGCAAGTTGGCTGTTTTCGTATATGCAGTATAATGAATCACCGAAAATAATATGGCCAGCGCCACGCCCGCCCCAGAGAGCGCGCGCCCATTGGGAATTCCGGATCGAAAACTGGAATACAGAGCATATATTCCAAGACAGCTGGATGCCACAGCCAGAAACAATCCGAACGGCGCCAGTGTATCCGCCATCCATGCGACGCTTATGCCGCCCGTGAACGCGAAGAAGCTAGACCATGGAACATAAGGTTCCAGGGCGATTTCCTGCGGAATGTCATTGTGTTTGACATAAATGCGTCTTGGGCCGCGCCGCAAGGCATCCGAACGCCTCGGGCGGTCCTTGGCGCCGGGAGGACGTTCTGGAGTCAGCGCGCGGCGGTTGCGCTCGGCAATTTCCTCCGACGTCCAGAAACTGCCGGGGGGGCGCCGGGGAGCGGCCTCTGGAAAAGGAGATGCAAAAGGAGAAGGCGGCAGGGAAGGCGGCGATTGCTGTGCGCCCGGGAAAGCGCCAGGCATTTGCGCGGGTGGCGCATTGTTCGGCTGGGTGGGCGGCGGTTGAGGCTGCTGCGGCTGAGGCTGTGGCGGCGCAAACGGCGAGTAACTTGGCGGAGCGGCCTGGGGGACGAGCGGCGGTTGAGAAGGGGTGCGGGCGGGCGGACCGAAAAAATCCGGCGGCGGCGGCGGGTTTTCCGTGCCGTCCGGAGGGCCATAACCGCCCGGCGGCGATTGAGGATTCATTTCTCCGCCTGCGCCGTGCGTCATTCTTTGGGCCTGGGGAAGGTGGATTCCCGGACGACAAGATGAGGTTTGAGGATTTCGCGCACGGCTGTCTTTTTGTCCAGAACTCGCAGAAGGATTTCCCCCGCCTTTTTGCCGAGGCGGTATTTGGGCTGGGCGATGGTCGTAAGAGGCGGGCGGCAGAGGCTGGCGATTTCAATGTCGTCAAATCCCACAACCTCGACGTCCTCGGGCACGCGCAATCCGGCGTCGTGAATCGCCCGGATCGCGCCGAGAGCCAGCGAGTCCGACGCCGCGAAAACACCGTCCGGACGGGGAATATCGCCTAAGAGGAGCCTTCTCATTTGCGCATAGCCTTCCTCGTGCGTGTAGCGTCCGGATTCGTTGGGAGGTTCCATGCGCGGATCGAGTGCCTGCCCCACTTTGCGCAGCGCCTTCCTGTAGCCGGACATGCGCGCTTCGGCCTCGACAGACTCTTTCGGTCCCGAAAGATGCGCCACACGGCGGCATCGCTGCGCCAGATAATCCGTTGCTTCCCTCGCGCCCAGCTCGTTGTTGACCGATACCGAAGAGTTTCCCCATCCCCATGTTGTGTGAAGGATTGTGAGGATCGGCAGTCCGGCCACCACGAGTTTTTCCAGCGCGGCGCGATTGTCCAGTCTCATCGTGGGTTCCATGATGAGGGCGTCCACGCGCTTGTCGGTTTGAAAGCGCAGGAACCGGGCCTCGCGCTCCGGGTCGCCGTTGGTCACATTGAGCAAAATCCCGTATCCCTCGGGCTGAAGCGCGTCCTCCAGCCCGCGCAGGATGTCCTTGAAAAACGAATCCGCCACCTCGATGAGGATCACGCCAACCAGGTGCGTTTTGCGGGCAACGAGGCCGCGCGCCAGCGGATTGGGACGGTAATCGAGTTGCTGGGCGATTTCGCGAATGCGCTCGCGGGTTTTCGCGCTGATGCGCCCGCTGTCGTTGAGCGCCATCGAAACTGTGGCGGGAGTGACTTCCGCAAGCCGCGCGATGTCCTTAATTGTTGGGCGTTTCATAGCAAATCCTGCTTTTTATGCTCCCCCGGTTCTGAAAACTCACCCTAACAAGGGAAGCGCTTCGATCATACCACTAGGACTTTATGAGGCATTTCCATGAGTGAATTTCAATGGAAAAGGACATCGGAGGCGTTTTCACGCGGGGGAACCAGGCCGGGCGCCGCCTCCACGCCTGGGGCAACATTCCCTTCTATCTGCAATGGAATCCGCGGATGGCGTCCGGGCGCTGAGAGGGCGTTTTGCGTCCGCTTTGCGCGGTTCATTTCATCGGCCAGGGCGCGCAGACGGGCAAACGGGCCGGGCGCAAGGGGCGTCTCGCGGCTTTCTCCCGAAGCCGCGTCCGCGAAACAGATTCGGTTGTCCGCGCACAGAGAAACGCCCTGTTTCGAGATTTCGCCATTGTCTTTCGAGCCGTCGATCCACTCGGGCGCAATGCCAAGATACTCCGGACCGCAAAGCCAGGGGCTGGCGCGAAGGTCTTTGGGAGTCCATGTGGCGAGGGTGCGGGCCTGCGCGCGCGCTTTTTCAAGCAGCGCCTCCGCTTTGCGGGCGGATGGCGTGGCGGGGAAATCCGAGAGAAGTTCTTCGAGGGCGGCGGCTTGCTCGCGCGCATCGGCAAGGGCGCGCGCCTCGCGAAGCCGGAGCGCGGCGGCCTTTTCGATGGCGCGGCGCGCGCGGAGTTCATCGGGCGGATCGAGTTCGCGAAACGCCGCCGCTGCCTCCTCGAAACGTTTGTCTGCCCAAAGGGCTTTGGCGCGTTCGAGTTTTTGCGCCGCCGCCGCGTTGTCATCCGGCGCGGGAGGCGTCCACCGCCCAATGGCATCCAGCGCCGGGCCATGATCGAGCGGCCATCCAAAGGGCAGCAGGATCAGGCGATTCGCCACATCCACCACAAAGACCGGCCGGAGAAAATCCAGCCATCGCGCGGGAATTCGGCGCGCATCTTCGGCGGCAAGATGAGCCTGCGCGCGGTCGGGTTTTTTGCCGAGGAACAGATACGCCCACCACTCCACGCGCTGGCGGGCGAGGGCCGAGGCATAATCCGCGCGCGAGGAAAATTGCCCGCTCGCGGCGAGCAACGCAGCGCGCCCTCCGCCTTCCTCGCGGGCCAGATGCGCCGCCTGCCACTCGGCCACGGCGCGCGCGGCATCCGGTTTTCCCGAGGCGGCGAGACTGGCGATTTCCGTGAACCGCGCGGCGGGAGCGGCGGCGGAATATGGGCATTCCACAAGGAATTCCTCGCGAAGCCGCGCCGTCTCCGCCCCGGCTGGATTTTCCGCCATCGCGGCAACCAGAAGCGCGTAAAGAACCCGCTCCCGTTCGCCCGTCATGGCGCTTTCGCTGTCGAGAACCGCCAAAGAATTGCGCCGCAAAAACGCTGTGCGGTTCACGCTCGCCGCCGCCTTTTCCAAGGCGCGCTCCACGGCGGCCGATTCCGGATCGAGCAAACGCGCCCGGCTGATCCACCACAGCGCTCGCTCGGGATTTCCACGCCGCTCCTCTATTTTCGCGGTTTCGACGGCCTGAAGCCTGGCCAGCCGACGCCGCGCGAGCAATCCGCGATCCACGCGCTTTTGAAGATTCTCCGGCTTGTCCATTATCGAAGGCGCGGCAAGCAAATCGCGCGCGGCCCGAAGCATCTCTCGCTCGGACGGAGATGGATAGGGCCGCCGGACCAGCGATTCCGCGGCGTCGTCGAGCCATTCCACAAGGGCGAACAGCTCGCCTTGCATGACGCGAACCACGGCGGCGGTAGTCGAATTGAGCGGGCCTTGAATCACCGCGTAGAGATGATCGGTTTGCGCTTGTTTCAGTTTGGATCGAGGCTCGACAGCTCGAATCTCTGCCAGAGTCGCGCGAATTTGCGCATGGAGCGTGCCGCCTCCGCCGCCTTCGATCGCGGCCTTTTTCGCATCTTTCCAATATGGAAGCGGAGGAGCCGCCGCCAGCGGCCTGAGCAGCGCAATGCGCCTGGCAATCGCCGGGTGAGGCTGGCCTGCGCGCGCCGCGGCCTTTTCGCGCGATTTTGCCTCTGCGGTCAGCGAATCGAGCGCGACGCCCTGGCCTAGCAACGCCGACTGAGCCGCACGTGAAGCAAGCGCATCCCATTCGGCTTCCGCGCCCAAGTTCCCCGCGCCCTCGATATTATGCCAAGGATTTCCGGTGGCTTGGGTGTCTCGCCCAAGATCGTTTTCTGGATAAGGCTTTTTGAACTGCGCGCAGCCCCCGACGAAACAAGCCGCTGCGAAACAAGCCACGCCGAACATAATCGCCATCGCAATCCAAAGGAATACGCGAATGGCCGACGCCGCCCGCTTCCGTTCGGCTATTGAATCTTTATGTCCGGAAAGTATTTTCACGCGCCATTGCCCCGGCCAAATTCCTTCGCGCAACGTTTCACCCGCCCATTTCCCGCCTCAAGTCGAAAATTGGCGCCTTGCGCGCGCGGACAGATTCATTTTATACAAATAGTGCGAATTTGGGGGGGGCAGAAAGCATCTCACGCTATTCCCCCGCCAGATTCTCCGCACCGCACCCGTCCCATCCATCCCATAGGTCGCACAGGTCTCATAGATTGTATTTAGGCAAGCCCTTGGAGGTCCGCATCAATGACACGCGCGCGATTGCTGCTGATATGCAATGGCTGTCTGGCGATTTCGGCTTTGCTGCAAATAATTACAGGTGTGATTTTGGCGTGCGAACTGAAATTCGCGGACGATCTTCATGCCGTGAATGGATTTATTATGACCGCTCTGGTTGTGCTCCACGTATATCTGAATTGGGGCTGGTTCCGCTCGCATTTTTTTCAGCCGCTCCAAGGCGCAAGACGAAGAAGCGCCCAAAATCGCGATAACACATAGATTTTCTCTGAAATGGCCTTGTGGCAAAGGGGAACACGCTGCCTCAGGCTGCTCCTGGGAACTTCCCTGCCGTGTGGCATGTGATCCGCTGCGCGGGAGCAACAGGAACATGGTGCCCCTTTGGTTTAGGATTATTGCATATATCC
>CAYUNT010000173.1:0-9835 GCA_964446285.1 uncultured Candidatus Sumerlaeota bacterium
GGATACGGTTTCGTGCTATAAGCCTATATCTTTTTGGCATCCTCCCTCTTGTGCACAGGTTGTGGATAGGCCCGAACGGCTAGCCTAGGTCGTTAGGAGTTGCTCACACGAATCTGCGGGAGTCAATGAGAAAGGCGCAGAAAAAAACAATTTGGATGGAAAGCCAGCCGCGGGTTTGATTGGCTGGGATCAAGGCGTTCTGGGAGTGCGGCATAGTGGCGTATGCTGTGCTGGCGCGCGCCGAACCTTTGGGTGGAGAGGTTTTTCATCATGACCGATGCCATCACACGCCGGGCCTATGCACGCCTCGGGCTTATGGGAAATCCAATGGATGCCCTCGGAGGTCCCGCCCTGGCCGTCACTATCTCTGACCTTTATGCGGAAGTGGCGCTCGAACCCGCCGATTGTCTTTGCCTCATCGAGCCGGAACAAGAACTGCCGGTCTGGAAGGACGCGGAGGATTTTCTGCGTCACATTCAGCGGCGGGGACATCATGGCGGGCGGCGTTTGATGACGGGGTTGCTCGCGCGCATTATTCGCCAGGCGCGCGACCGAGGCATTGCGATTCCCGAGGAAAATTTCTCGCTCACTTGGCGTTCGACCATCCCGATGCGAGTTGGCCTGGGCGGATCGAGCGCGCTTCTTGTGGCCGCCATGCGCGCCATTTTGGAATTCTGGCGCATTGAGATGTCGGAGGAAGAGCAGATCGACTTGGTTTTGCGCGCGGAAACAGAGGAATTGGGCATTCCGGCCGGATATATGGACCGTGTGGCGCAGGTATGCGAAGGGCTTGTGTTTTTTGAACAGGAAATTCAGGAAGAGCCGCCCCCCACGGCGCGCGAGCCGAAAAACCAGGCGGGTGCGGGCGTGGACACGCAGGTTGTGCCGCAAGACCAGGCTTCGCAAGACGCGCCGCCACAAACCACGATATACAAGCCGATCCCCAAGCCGCCCCGTGCCATTCCCAATCCGTCGGGAGTACGCATCGAACGCATGGACGCGGCGGCGCTACCCCCGCTATTTGTCGCCATCGACGAAGAGGCGGCGGAAGGGACCGAGGTGTTTCATTCCTCGTTGCGCGAACGCCATGCGTGGGGTGATCCGCTCGTCGCGGAGGCCCGCGAACGCCTGGCGGAGCTGGCCCGCCGCGCCCGCGAACTTCTTTTGGCCGGCCAGGGCGCGGAAATCGGCGTTCTGATGGACGAAAACTTTGAAATTCGCCGCCATCTAATGCATTTGCCCTCGCGCCAGGAGGCCATGGTCGATGCGGCGCGCGACCTGGGCGCCCATGCGAAATTCACCGGATCGGGCGGGGCGATTGTTGGGACGTGCGCCGAACCTAAAATCGAAAAAGTCATCGAGGGGCTGCGGCGGCTCGGATTGCGGGCCTTCCGTCCGGTCATTGCACTGCCGGGCGCGGAATAGGTTCGGAGAGCAACTATTTACCTCGAAAAATACAAAAATCATCGGAATGGTTCCGCAAGCCCCTCTTGCGCCGGAAATCCTCCGCGAATAGGGTGATTGCCGGCGAAGTGCTTGCTGCGGGCCGGGCGGGTTGAATTTCCGGTGAGCCGTCCTGCGGAAAATCCCTCGGCAATTCCCTGTCGCCACCAGACATTTCCATGGAATGCATTGTGAAATCCATGCCTGCAGCCGCCAGTTCCATTCCGCCCGCTTCTCCGGCCGTTTCATCTCCCACCACGGAGCAGGCGCGCGGCGCGCTTTCGCCGCTGCCGCCTTCGCCGCCCGCTGCGGATTTCTCGGCGGAATCCGCTCCGGCCCTTTGCGCCTGGATGCGAGGAGAATTGCAGGCGGGTCGCGCCGCCGAGGCTCTTCGCCATTGGGAGGACACCGGAAATCCGTTGAGCGATTCGTGCGCCGTGCTGGTTACGGCCTCCTTGCTTGCCGCAGAAACCGGCCGCTGGGGCAAGGCGCGGGAATGGACATTCCGCGTGCTGGCGCGCGAACCGGAAAATCCAATGGCGGCCGGACTCGGCGCGCTGGCGGCTTTCCACAGCGGCGACTTGCCCGAGTCGGCGCGATTATTCAAACGGCATGGACTGTTCGCCGCCACTCCGCTTGTCCGCCTCTTCTTGTGGACTTTCGCCGAGCGCGTTCGCATGGACCCTTCGCGTTATCCGTGGCAGGACGGCCTGCCCACCTCGGACTCCTCCAAAGAGCCGGCTTCTCCGGCGCCAGGCCCAGATTCGGATTCATCGGTTCAACGTCCTATTATATCCCTTTGGCGGCAATTGATTCTAGGCGGCGGGGTAGGGCAGGCGGCCCGCGCAAAGGTCATGACGCGCGAGGCGGACCGCCATTTCATGCGTCGCGAACTGGCCCAGGCTCGTCGCGCTTACCTCGAAGCAGCGGCATTGACGCCCGAAGAGTGGATCCCCCCGATGGCGGCGGAATTCTGCCGTATCGACGCGGGAGGGTCCGAAGCCGAAACCGCGCGCGCCAAGTTGATCGAAATCGCCAGCCGTTTTCCCGACGTTCCGCTTGTGGCTTCTGCTTCCGCCTATGCGTGTTATGCCAGCGGGCGTTTCCGCGAGGGACTGGCTTTGCTTTCCACGTTGTCTCCAGCCGGCCCGGACGACTGGGGCGCGAATTATCTCTCCGCTTTGTGCCTGAAGTCGCTTGGGCGCGAACGCGAGGCAGACCAAGCCCTGCGTATTGCTCTGGGACCGTTTTTTATCGACACATGGGAGCAATTCGTGATGCCTCTCTTCGCGAGAGTGATCCGCGGGCTGGAAAGGAACCCTTCTCCAGCGCTAAAGCATAAAAAGGGGACCTGATCCCCAGAGCCATTCGATGAATCCTAACATCACGCCACAGGAAAAAACTCCTCAACCCTCCCCAGCGGCCGACGCCGAAGGCGCTCGGAAAGAAGTCTTGTCACCGTCATCGCCGCCGCCATCAACATCTTCTTCACAGCGTCATGGAAAGCGCCGCAAGGCATTTGATGCTGTCATACTCCTCGTATTTGCCGCTGTGGCGGGCTACATTTGTTACCGCTTCTGGGACGATCTTTCCGCCGCGCTCTATAGTTCCACCGCCATGATCATCCTTGTGGTCATGGTGATCGAATTTCTCATTCTCAAGTCCTTCGACCGCACACGCTTGTATCGGCTGGAAAACGAACGTCTTGTCCGGCGGCGCAACGACGATTTGCGGGCGATGCGCGAGGCGGAATCCGTGCTGAAGCGGATGATTCAGGAGCGCCTGCCCGGGGCAAACCTCGATGAACCCCCCTCAGCGCCGTTGCTTTCGCCCAATTCAATGATTGCGGAAACACCCGAGCCGGCTAATGAAACACCTTTTCCTGAGCAGGAACTTCCAGACGGCGAAGCCAAACCTCTGACGCCGGATGAAATCTCAGCCGCCCGACGCACTCTGGGACACCTGCGAAAGCGGATTCAATAATTCCGGGTTTGGATTTCCATCTGCAAAAACGGGCATTTGCATCTCGAAAAGCGCAATATCTCCGCAGGGCTTCAAGCCCTTTCGCACCTGGCGAAGTTTCATTCCCGCCCTTGCGCGTCCTTGCATCCGGGATAACCGACTCCAACATCCCGGCAAACACTTTTCATCGTGGGTGTGATCCAGCGCCGTTTGTGAAGCGCCTCAAGCAGCGGTTGCGCCTCAACGGCTTTTCCTTCCAGAAGGAGCAACTGCGCCTTTAGATCGATCAAATCCAGTTCTGTTCCAGTGATTCGAATCGCCTGGAGAAGTTGCGATGCCTCATCCCACAAGGGCTTGGGGGATTCCGCGGCGCCATTGCGTTTGCGGATTCTTCCGAGAAGGATCAAAGAGCCAATAAGGACCTTGATGACCGTGACGTTTTTCGGGGTCAGCGCCGTGCATCTGCGCGCCAATTCCACCGCCTCTTTGACGAGCGGGAAGCACTCATCCCATTGCCCGCGTGCGGCCAGCAATTCGGCCAGCTGAAAAACCAAGCGGGCATTCGATCCGAGCACATGTGTCGAAGTAGGGTCTTTGCGAAGGAGTTCTTCTGTGAGGTCAAGGCATTCGCGAATGAGGTGTTCGGCTTCCTCCAGCCGTTCGAGGGCGAAAAGGATTTCCCCTGTCAGGCTGAGCGAAAAGGCGATGGAGCCTTTGCGGACCACATTGGTGGGATCGATCTCCGACAGGCGGCGGCGCTGGGCGATGTCCTTCTGAAACATCTCGAGCGATTCTTCGAGGCGGCTTTGCAGCAGGTAGATCAGTGCCAGATTGCCGCGGGTCCAAAGAACTTCATCCTGGCGGGCAAGATTCGATGGCTGCCGTTCGGCGAGGTCCTCGCGTATGCGCAGGGCTTCGCTTGTTACGCGCTGCGCCTCGTCCACTTGCCCCATATCGCGATACACATTTCCAAGCGTGCTTAGCGTCCACGACAACGAAGCCAGCAGGTCCTCGTTGCCTGGATCGTTCTCGAGGAGCAGGCGGAACGTGGCGAGCGATTCCAAATGGCAGGAAAGGGCGCGGGGCAGTTCTTGCTGGCGCCAGAAGGCCACTCCAATTTTATGGCGGGAGGAGGCGATTCCGGCTTCGATTGAAGGGTCGCCCCGAAGGGCGCGTCCGATGGGTTCGCGAATTTGCAGAGCGGCCTCATACTCGGCCATCGCCTCGCGAATCTGGCCCTGATGATACGAGACCTGCCCGCAACGATCATAACAGTCGGCCAGCGTGATCTGCCATTCAATCTGTCCCGGATCGAGCGCCGTCAGCGACTGCGCAATGTCGCGCGCTTTGCGATAGGCGTCGGCGGCTTCGGGCTTTTTGCCTTCGTCGCTGAAGACATCGCCAATGTAAAGATACGCAATGGCGCGATTGTTGAGGGCCTGCGGCGTGGTTTCCGACTCAGGAAGCGCGTCAAAGTATTCGAGCGATTTTTGCGACACCCGGCGCATGGGGTCGAGCCGCCCGACGGATTTCAGATCGCGATGCAGGTCTTTGAGAAGGAATCGGACAAGGCTTTCCGCTCGCGCGCGCATGTCGTCGGCGATGCGGCGCGCCTTTTCCGCGCGATCTCGGCCCATTTCAGCCTCGCGAAGCGCCTCAGCCAGGCGTTCGTCCTGGCGGCGCTGTTCCTCTTCGAGGCGGGCAATTTCGCCCAAAAGCAAGTCGCGCTCCGAAGTGGGGTCCAAGCGCTCCGCATATAACCGGGCCAGTTTCAGGTCCCGGTTATCGCGCGCCGCCCGAGCGTATTGGGCCAAAGCGCGCTGGCGCAGGCGCCTGGCCGCCAAATTCCCAGGCCAAAGCAAAAGGCTTCGCTCCAGCGTATTCAGACAGTCCGCCAGAATTTCGTAGTCTGCCGTCTTTCTGTCAATATGCGTGGCGGCCTGCGACGCCAGGCGTATGGATTCGCGCCTCTGGTCGGCGCCAGTCAGGCAATCCTGAAGCGACTCCACAAAATCCAGCGCGGAGGAAATCCTCTCCTTGGGATCGCGAGCCAGAGCGCGCATGGCGAGGGAGGAAAGCGCCGGCGGAATCTCGCGCAAGGGCGCCGCCTTCTCCGGAGGCTCCACAAAGCCTTCCTGCGCCATGCGATACGCCGTCTCCGAAACCTCCAGCGGATGCGGCGGCCGCCCCGTCAGCAGATGATACAGGATGCCGCCCAGCAAATACACATCCGTCCACGGACCTATGTTTCGCACAGTTTCTTCGGTCTGTTCCGGCGCCATATACGAAGGCGTGCCTGCGGGATTGATCGGATAAATCGGAATAGGCAACTCGGCATCCGGCGGAAAAGCCTGCCCCAAACCGGCGTCAAAGGCCGCATCACGCCTGTAAACCAGCGCCAGACCCCAATCCATCAACACAGCCTCGCCGAAGGGTCCGATCATAACCTGGCTGGGTTTTAGATCGCGATGAACTATGCCTTGTGAATGAGCAAAGGCGACGGCCTGCGCCACCTTGATGAGGATTTGAAGGTGTTTGGTCAGAAAATCATAAATCGAATTCTTGGCAAAGTCTTCCTGCAGAATATCCTTCCACAGACGTCCGCGCACCATCTTCATTGCAAGAATTGGACGTCCGTCTTCATCGCGCCCAAGGTCGTGGATTGGGATGATGTTTGGATGTTCCAGATGCGCGGTTACGATGGCTTCCTGGCGGAAAAGTTGCTCCATGATCCGCGCATCGTCTGGTGTCACGCCTGCCTCGGGCGCCAGCAGGCTCTTGCGCAGACGCTTGATCGCGATGGGGCGTCCGAGCGCGGATTGCGTGGCTTCCCAGACTTCACCCCATCCTCCTTCGCCGATCCGCCTGACCAGTTGATAAGCGGAAACATGAGAGGGAAGGTCCTCTGCGCGGAGCGCCTTGATGAATGCAATATCCGCCGGCGCAGGCGAAGGATTGGGCAGCGTTTCATCGAAATCCGTCGAGCGCGACCAGGCTCCTCTTCCCAGCAATCCGGCATGGGTTTGGAGCCAGGCATCGGCAGGGTTGTATGACTCCTCCGGATTCCGTGGGAGATCAGGCGGCACGGGGGCGCCCGATAATTCCTTGGGTCGCTCCATCTTATGCTCAATTCCTGGCCATGGGAGGCCGGATGCGTTGCCAACCATCCCGCTTTCTCATCCAACAAGAAAAAGCGCTGGGGCGCTTTATCCACTACGTGGTTTCCAATCCCCGGCGATTGAGGATCAAGGCGAAAATTGCATACATTCATCAGGATTCGCGAATGCGCGCGAATCCTGGCGGATGAACCCGGCCGGGCTTCATCCAATTATTCGCCCAGGCCACGCTCGCGCAAAAGCGCCAGCAGAACCGGCTCGATCATCGCGCGAATGGCGGGGCTGGCATAGCCAATCCAACTGCATTCCGTATGCGTGTCTAGTGGATAAGTCAGCGGTTTTCCGCCTCCATCCGCAAGAACGATGCCCGCCTCTTCGGCCACCAATGCCGCCGCCAGATCGTAGGGGTGGCAGGCGAGCGGGCGGGGAAGGCCCCGCTCGCGCAGCACGGGGGCAAACAGCGGGCGGATGTCCGCGATAAAGGCGTCGCGCCCCATCAGGAGTTCATAAAGCTGCCCGCCCGTCGAAATATACTGATCTTCAAATACTTCCGACAGGCCTTCACGCGCGGGACCCAGCACACGACGCAGCATTTCCTCTTCGAGCGACGCGATGGCGTCGCGCGCGCCAGGGAAAAACTTGGCGAAGGATACGAACCGGTGGCGGATGTCGCGCAAGTCGGGACGCCGCAGCAACAGTTCGCCCCGCGTCCCCGTCCGGACATCTCGCCACGCCGCATGTGCCGCGCCCCGCCCGCGCACGGCCCAAAGCATGTCTGAGCGCCATTGTTTCGAGATGGGGATTTCCACCTGCGCCGCCACATAAATATCCGCGAGCGATGGCGGGGGAGAGGCGGGGCGGCCGCCGGGCGCTGCGCCCAACAACACCCACGCCGGACGCTTGTCCGTCATGAGTCCGCGTGTGCCGTCGATGGGGTCAGCAATAAGCGTGATGGAAGGGCGTTTGCACGAGGCGTTGGTGGACGTTTGCTGAGCGATTCCTTCAGCAACAAGGCGGACTTCGCAATGCGGCGCGATCTCTGATTCCACAAATCGCAGCAAGGCTCTTTCCGCAACGGCGTCGATGGCATACGTGATATCGCCCGCTTCACCGCTCGCATCGTGCACGGCGGCAAGATCGCCGGGACAAACTCCCTTCGCGCCTCCTTGCTTTCCATCGCGGATTTCCAATACGGCGTCTCGGATGGATTCGCCAAGCGCGACAAGGCGCTCTGCCATCCAATCCGGATCGAGGGGGAAGTCCACGCCGCATGAAAGTGGGGGAGCGGAGGCCGCGGAGGAAGCAGGAAGGCTGGGAGAATACGCCGAATCGGGGGAAAAATGCTTGGTGGAGCGGCGCATATTACGCCCCCGCTTTGGCGGCCGGGGCTAAAGACGGCTGGCTCGCTGCCGCCGCGCTGGCGGAATCCGCCATAGACATTTTTCCCGCTCCTTTTGCCATCCAGTATAGCCGGAAAACGCGGGCCGCGGCGCGCCGAAGCAATGCCTGAGCCTCGTCCATTGCCTTGGATTCCTCGCATGGCCCTTCCACAATCGAGAACGCTCCAAATATCCCGGCCTTTTCCAATTCGGCGTGAGGCGGCGCCTGGGCGATGGACCCCGCAAGAACACAAGCGGGGATTTTCCGGTTCACGCAACGGCGTCCGACGCCCGAAATGACCTTGCCTTGGAGGCTCTGCGCATCGAGCGCGCCTTCGCCCGTCAAGACCAGCCCCGCACCATCCAGCGCCTCGTCGAAATGAAGCGCGTCGAGCACAAAATCAATTCCTGAAACGATTTTCGCGCCAAGAAACGCGACCAATCCCGCCGCCAGTCCGCCCGCCGCGCCTCCGCCGGGGAGGGCGTTGATGCTCTGCGAAGCCAGCCCCGCGTCGCCCCACAACCCCACAAGCGAAGCCAGACCCCATTCGAGATGGGCCACGTCGTCTGGCGAAGCGCCTTTTTGCGGCGCGAAAACCGGCGCGGCGCCTCGCGGTCCCAACAGAGGATTCGTCACGTCGCACGCCACAAGAATTTCGCACTCGCGAACACGCGCCGGAAGCCCGGAGGCGTCAATCGTCTGGATGTTGTCCAGGTCCGCGCCTTTGGCAGGATTTGCAATCGGCTGGCGCCAGCGGTCCAACAACCGAATACCCAGCGCCTGCGCCATGCCAATTCCGCCATCGCACGTAGCCGATCCGCCCACACTGACAATAATCCGCTGAACTTCCGGTTCGGCAAGCGCCGCGGCGATCAACTGCCCCACGCCATGCGTTGAAGTGTTTAGCGGATTTCGGCGCGCGGGCGGAACTAGAGTGAGTCCAGCCGCCTCGGCCATTTCGATGATTGCAGTATGGCCATCCTTGAGGATTCCCCAGGGAGCCTTGCGCGGTTCTCCCAGCGGACCTAATACATAAGTTTCGCGGCGGCTCGCTCCCGCGTATTCGAGGAAAACCTCAAGCGTGCCGTCGCCGCCATCGGCCAGAGGAACGGCGCGAACATCAAGAGAAAGCGGGAGATTGGAGACCGCATCGCGAACGCCCTCGGACATCGCGTCGGCGGCTTGGATGGCGCTCAGGCTGCCTTTGAACGAATCCGGAGCGCAAACAACTGTAAACCGCGGCTGGTGGCAGCCAGCGGATTTAGGGGGATTGGATGGAGAAATCATCAGGCGTCAGTTGACAAGGCGGGAAAATGGGTGGAAAAACTCGGCGGAAATTGGGCGCCGCCGACGCGCGGCCGGATCGTCCGGAAAATGCCGCGAGGGGATTCCGGAGCCGCGCAGGACGAATTAACCTGGTTTTCATGCTCCCGAAGCCGGAGCAAGCCAAGTCCAAACTGAATGGAGCGCGCGCATGAGCGCGAGCGATTTGCAAAAAAAACAATCCAGTGCGCCCGGGTCATCCGAAGCTGCCGCCGCCGCCGCCGAGTACGCTGCATCTGCCCCAAATTCGAAGACACAGTCCGGCGCGCAGAGACCGCGAGGTTTATTGAGGCGCATTCTCGGCGTTCCGGAAGGATGTGCGTTTCGTTATTTTCTACAAGACAAGTTCTGGAAATGGATCATGCGCCAGAATACCCGAGTCCCCTGGCCAGTTCACTTCACAACGCAGGTCGTCTGCCCCGAACGCGTAAAACTCGGACGCGCCACATTTCCGGGCGATTCGCCTCACTGCTACATCCAGGCCATCAACGGAATTGAAGTGGGGGATTGCACAAATCTTGCGCCGGGCGTGGGACTTATCAGCGCCAACCACGATTCGCTGGATAATTCGCGCCATCTTCCCGCGCCGCCGCTGCGCATTGGCCGCCACT
>CAYUNT010000174.1:0-9783 GCA_964446285.1 uncultured Candidatus Sumerlaeota bacterium
TGCTCTACCCTCACGCTGGCATGACTGACCCTGCAAAAAACTGAGATGCGCCCATATCCGAACCATTTTTGTAATTTCCCTTGGCGCGCGATCCATACAAAATCGCTTTTTCCACCTGCGGATGGCTCGCAAGCACTTTGTTTATTTTTTCGATGGTCGCATCCTTAAGCCCGAATCTCATTTTCTTTCTTCCGCTTCGATCTGTTTCAGCTTTTCCAGCAGTTCCTTAAACTCTGCGTAGTAAATCTCCAGAATATCGTTGGCAATTTTTTGAGCGGTCTCGCTATTATATGTGTGGGAACTTGCATTGCTGCTTTCAATCATCTTCATCCAAGCTTCGCCATTGTCCACGAGGCCGCGTTTGAACGCCTCGCGAGTAGTGTCTCTCGAACCATAGAGATTCCGTATCCCTTTGCTCTCAAGGAAATCCTTCAAGGTGTTCCAAGCCAGTTCGTGGGTATATTCAAAGGCTTGAATCATCCCCTGTTCCTCAAGCCTTGAAAGATTACGCTGCCTGGCCAGTTCGACAGCTTCCCGCAATTGCTCCCATGCCCGACTAAAATGCTCGAAGCGTTGCATCCAGCGAATGTCTTCCGCGCTCATCGACCTCGCCTCCGTAATGTGTCTGGGCCAGTGCCGGTGTCCTTTGCCTTGCCAGGCACACCTGTGTGCCCTTGCGCCGCTGCTTTCCCATAGTCTGGCGGCAAGGGGCAGCCTGAAAAATTGCCCTTCGCTGGCTGACTCTGCAATGGCTTTTCGAGGTCAGACTTTGCCGCTGGCTGGCTTTCGCCGACGGTCGCGTTCGGAAATGCGGGCGCAAGTCATGCGTTCGCGCAAGCCCCCCGATTGCATAAAGTCCTTTTCCAAACGGCGAATTTGTTGATCGAGCAGATGCCAAGCCTTATGCGAAATCCGTTACTCCCCTGGCTTTTTCAGGTCAATTCCCAGGATTTCCTTCTGCATCGCCACAAGGCGGTCGATGCCGCCGCGCGCCATGGCGAGCATTTCATCGAGCTGTTCGCGGCTGAACGCCCCGTGTTCCGCTGTGCCTTGCACCTCGATAAATTGCCCCGCGCCGTTCATGACGACGTTCATATCCACCTCGGCCTGCGCATCTTCCAGATAACACAAATCCAGCACGGGCCGCCCTTCGACAATTCCCACACTTACAGCAGCCACGTAATCATTGAGCAGCACCCGTCCCATTTGCCCTTGTTCCCCCAGGCGTTTCATCGCCAGCCCCAGCGCCACAAATCCGCCTGTAATCGCCGCCGTGCGCGTTCCACCATCGGCCTGGATCACATCGCAGTCGATGATAAACGTCCGCTCGCCCAGTCGTTCGAGGTCTGTCACCGCCCGCAGCGAACGCCCAATCAGGCGCTGGATTTCCTGCGAGCGTCCTACGGGATGCGTGCGGTTCACATCGCGCACGATGCGCTGTTTCGACGACCGCGGCAGCATGGCGTATTCCGCCGTCACCCACCCCTGCCCCGTTCCCGCCAGGTGCGCGGGCGCGCGGTTATCGAGCGTGGCCGAGACGATCAGCCGCGTCAGGCCAAACTCGATCTGGCACGAGCCTTCGGCGTAGAGGAGGACATTAGGTGTGATGCGCACTTCGCGCAATTGATCCGGCGCGCGTCCATCGATTCGCATGGTGGGAACCGCTCCTGATAGAAAACTTCTTTTTATGTCTTGGTGTCTGGGTGGGTGCGATCCCTCTTAGAGCCTATCCGAAAACCCACCCGAGAATCTTGGACGGGACGTCCAAGCCACCAGAAATCTTGGGCAAGATGCCCAAGCCACCGGAAGTTTTCGGATAGGCTCTTATTCCAGATCGCTCGCCGACGACACAATGCGCGAAATGAGGCCGTATTCGAGCGCCTCTTGGGCATTCATCCAAAAATTGCGGTCTGTATCGTGCGCCACTTTTTCGGCCGTTTGGCCAGTTTCCTCAGAGATCATGCGGTTGAGCCGGTCGCGCACCTTGAGGATTTCGTCCATCTCGATGCGCAGGTCCGACGCGCGCCCACCCGCTCCGCCGCTCGGCTGATGCAGCAAGAAGCGCGTATTGGGCAGCGCGAAGCGGTTTTCCTTGCGCGCTCCGAACAAGATCGGCACCGCGATGCTTGCCACCCATCCCGCGCCAATCCCGATGACCTTCGAGCGGACGAACCGCAGCACGTCGTGAATGGCGAATCCCGAATCCACATGCCCGCCGTTGGACGTGACAATGATGCGGATTGGATCGTGGGATTCGGAGTCGAGAACAAGAAGTTGCGAGATGACTTCCTCGGCCATGTCCTGATCGACGTCGCCGGCGATCATGACAGTGCGAGCCTTGAGGAGGCGCTGGACAATCGCATCGGACTGCCTTCCGCGCGCGCTCTCGTCGCATTCTTCGGAATAGCGCATGACAATACCTCATTTTTACGGGAGAAGGGAAAATCAGACAGGATTTACAGAATTTACAGAATAAAAAAAGGAAAAAAAGGCTGAGCGCCTTTTATTCTCATCTTCTTCATCCTGTAAATCCTGTCTATTCTTTCACAATGGCCTGCGCGTTCGCACGCTCAGCCCTGGGGGGCCGCTGGAGGAGCGGGAGGAGCAGCAGGGGCTTTGCCGGCATCGGCTTGCTTGGCGGCCTTGCGGGCCTTGCGCGCATCCATCTTGGCGTCGCTGAACTTCTTCATCACGCCGAGCTTCGACAGGATCGAGCGGCAGCTGTCCGACGGCTGAGCGCCATTGTTGAGCCAATACAACGCGCGTTCTTCGTCGATCTTGATGATCGGCGGGTTGAAGAGCGGCTGATACTGGCCGAGAATCTCGACACAACGGCCATCGCGGGCGCGGCGCGCCTCCGCCACTACCATGCGCCAAAACGGCCGATTGCGCCTGCCAACTCGAGTCAAACGAATCCGAAGCATGAGAACCTCCTGAACCTTTCATTGTATTGCCAGAGCCTCTGGCAGGGTATAAATTGCACCACAAAGGCACAAAAGCACAAAACGCCGCTATTTCGCCGGCGCCGGGGGAATTCGCGCCCCCCCGCCGCGCGATCTAGCGTCCTTTTCGCCTCTTTTTCTTTTTCTTCTTATGATACACGCCCGATCCAGCAGGGTGCCGGGGATCATGGCGCGGACCGCCTCCACGCGGGTCTTCCATTCCCATCGCCGCGGGGTCCATTCCGGGCATCATGGCGCCGCCTGGCATCGGCATTCCCCCGGGCGGCATTCCGGGCGGAAGCGGCATTCCCGCCGCAGGCATTGGCATTCCGCCGCCGCGCAACGCCTTCATCATCCCGCCCATTCCGCCGCCCATCATCGCCTGCATCATGGACTTGGCCTGGTCGAACTGGCGGATCAGTTCCGTCACCTCTTTCAGCGAAGTGCCCGAGCCTTTCGCCACGCGATTGCGCCGCGTGCCGCTTTTGCGCAGCAACTCGTCGTTTTCGCGCTCCGCCTTGGTCATCGAGAAAATAATCGCCTCGACACGCCGGATTTCGCCTTCGAGTTCGGAGTTGTCCACATTGCCGAGCATCTGCCCCATGCCGGGGATGAGCGAAAGCAGCCCTTTGAGCGGCCCCATCTTGCGGACCGTTTTCATCTGCTGAACGAAGTCGTTGAAGTCGAATTTGCGCTCGGCGATCTTGCGCTGCATTTCGAGCGCCTGGTCGGCGTCGATCGCCTCCTGGGCCTTTTCGACGAGCGAAACCACGTCGCCCATGCCCAGGATGCGCGAAGCCACGCGCTCGGGAACAAATTCTTCGAGGTCGTCCGGGTGCTCGCCCGTGCCGACAAACACCACCGGCTTGCCCGTTACCGCGCGGATGGAAAGCGCCGCCCCGCCGCGCGCATCGCCGTCCATTTTCGTGAGGCAAACGCCGTCCAGGCCCACTTCGCGGCAAAACGTCGAGGCCGAATTCACAGCGTCTTGGCCCGTCATCGCGTCGCAGACGAGGAACGTATAATCCGGGCGGATTTCCTCTTTGATCGCCCGCAACTCATCCATGCGCACTTCGTCGATGTGAAGCCGCCCTGCCGTATCGACGATCAGCACGTCTTCGCCCGATTGCTCGGCCTGCTGGCGCGCCGCGCGGATGATGTCCACCGGATGCGGCTCAGTGCCCATCGAAAAACACGGCGTGGCCACGGCGCGTCCGACCACCTTCAACTGTTCGATGGCTGCCGGGCGCACGAGGTCGCAGGCGACAAGCATCGGTTTGCATTTCGCCTTCTGGAGGCGGCGCGCCAACTTGCCGCAAAATGTCGTTTTCCCCGATCCCTGCAAGCCCAGCATCATGATTGTGGTGGGTTTGCCCGGTTCGACGACAAAAGGTTTGGGGGATCCGGCAGCGGCAGCCGCCGAATCGGCCGGGACTGGCGCGGAGGCCACCGCGCCCAGAGCCGGAGAGGCCGCAGGTTGCGCGGCTGCGGCGCCTTCTCTAGCCTCCGCTGCTTTCGCTCCAACTCCAGCCGGCTCCGCAACGGGCGTTTCCGCCGGAATCTGCAAGGGCTTGCCGGACGGAGCAAGCGCGGGGGCGGGCATTTCTTCCACCACTCCGCCCAGCACGCGCACCAGCTCGCGATAGACCGTGTGAATGAATTGCTGCGCCGGATCGACACCCCGGATCACTTCTTGTCCGATGGCTTGTTGCTGAACCGACTGGATAAACTCTTTGACGACCTTGAAGTTGACGTCCGCTTCTAGTAGCGCCAAGCGCACCTCGCGAAGGGCTTCCTTGACGTTCTCTTCGCTCAGCTTGTGCTGTCCGCGAAGCCGCCGGAAAACCCCCTCGAATTTTTGCCCTAGCGCCTCAAACATGATTCAAGTTCCTGATGTTATCCTACTGGCCTTGCTGGCTTTTGATTGATTCTTCCACGCGAGCGAGCAGGCGACCGACTTCCTGGTTTAGCCCATCGGCATCGTAAATGATGCCGCCCGAACGCTGAATGCGGCGGCGAATTGACTTCAAACCCTCGGCGATTCCGTTCAACATTTCCACATTCGCCGCTGAGAGCGCCCCATCCCCCACCGAGACCGGTTGGGACGTCAAACCGCCTTTTTCCGCCACGCCTTCTTCTGCCGCCGCCAAGCCGCCCGCCCACGAAACTCCTTCCGCCGCCGTCGCAGGCCCTTCGCTCGCTTCTTCGGGCAGATCGTCACCCGCCTCGACGTCGGAAGGCAGGGGCGAATTTTCGATTTGTTCGAGAAGTTTTGGAATTCCGCGTTCGAGCAGCCGCAGTTTGGCCTCGTATTCTTCCAAACTCCGCTCGGCGTGCTTTACGGCGTCGTGAACCGCCTGGCGCGAAACGCCAAAGACCTGGGCGATTTCGCCAAACGACTGATCCTGGTTGAAATGCAACAGAACAAACTTGCGCTGGCGCTCCGTGAGGAGATTTCCATATAAATCCACAAGAAGCCCGATGCGAATCGGCCGCGGAAGATCGGTGGCTTGGCTGGATTTTTGCGCCTGCGCGTTCATGATAAGCCCCAGAGAGCAAAAATGGGGTGTCAAATAGGGTGTCTTTACACACCCGGCGCGGAGTTCTACTGGCCTCGCCTGTGCCTGTCAACCCGGAAGAGTGTTGCTGAAGGAAGATTTTTACCACGAAAAACGCGAAAAGACGCGAAAGAAGAGATTTCTTCCTTTCGTGTTTTTCGCGTTGTTCGCGGCAAATTGAATTTTATGGAATTTACAAATTCCGCAGCAAATTGGCCATTTCCACGGCGGACAGCGCAGCCTCAGCGCCTTTGTTGCCGGCCTTCATCCCGGCGCGCTCGATGGCTTGTTCCATCGTGTCGGGCGTGAGGACCCCAAATCCAATCGGAACGCCGGTTTCGAGCGAGATGAGCGCCAGGCCCTTGGTCACTTCCGAGGCGATATAGCGGTCGTGCGATGTGTCGCCTTTCAACACACATCCGAGCGCCACCAGGGCGTCGAATTTCGACTTGGCGAGCATCTTCTTCGCCACAAGCGGAATCTCGAAGGAACCGGGCGCCCAGGCGATTTCCACCTGCTCAAGATCGGCCCCGTGGCGTCCGAGCGCATCGAGCGCGCCATCGAGCAGTTCCTTGGTAATAAAGGAGTTGAAACGCGAAACAACGATGCCGATTCGGAGTCCCTTGGCATCCAGGCGGCCTTCGATTGTTTTAGGCACGGCGGCTGACCTCCTAGCGAGATGGCGTGGATTGCGAATCGGATTCGCAATCCGATGCGATATTCTGGAAAATATGGCCGAGTTTCAGCGCTTTGGCGCGCAAATACGCTTCGTTGTGCGGCTGGCGCCCGACCTCGATGGGAACGCGCCCCACGACCTCGAGTCCGAAGCCCTGGATGCCGACGATTTTGCGCGGATTGTTTGTCATGATGCGGATGCGCCGCAGTCCCAAATCCGCCAAAATCTGCGCCCCGATGCCGTATTCGCGCAGGTCCGCCTTGAATCCGAGCGCCTCGTTCGCCTCGACGGTGTCCTTGCCCTGATCCTGCAGGCAATAGGCGAATAGTTTGTTGCGCAGGCCGATTCCGCGGCCTTCCTGGTCCAGATAAATCAGAACGCCGTGGCCTTCCTGGGCGATCATCTTCATGGCGGTTTCGAGTTGCGCGCCGCATTCGCAGCGCAGCGAGCCAAAGACCTCGCCCGTCAGGCATTTGCTGTGGACGCGCACGAGGGCGCTAGGCTGCGAGGCTGGATCGCCGAGCACGAGGGCCAGCGTTTCCTCGCCGCTCACGATGTTTTCATACATGTGAAGCGTCCACGCGCCGTAGGCGTTCGGCAACGTGGTCGTAAGGACGCGGCGGACAAGTTTTTCGCGCTGCGTGCGCCAGGCAATCAGGTCGCGTATGGTGATAATCGGCGTATGGAACCGGCGGGCGATGTGGATCAAATCCGGCATCCGGGCCATCGAGCCGTCGTCCTTGAGGATTTCGCATAAAACGGCCACCGGCTGCAGACCAGCGGCGCGCATCAGGTCCACAGTGGCTTCCGTGTGTCCGGCGCGGCGAAGCACCCCGCCATCGCGCGCCTCCAATGGGTTAATATGGCCAGGACGCAAAAGGTCTTCGGGGCGCGTCGAGGGATCAGCCAGCGCCTGGATGGTGCGCGCGCGGTCATCGGCCGAAATGCCCGTCGAGGTGTCGCGGTGATCAACGGTCACAGTGAAATTGGTGCCCAGTTTGGCCGTATTTTCGGGAACCATCGGGTCGAGATCGAGGCGGTGCAGCCATTCGCGAGGCGCCGGCACGCAGACCATGCCGCGGCCGTATTTCAGAAGCAAATTGACCTTCTCGCGCGTGACGTGTTGCGCCGCAAAAATAAAATCCCCCTCGTTTTCGCGGCACTCGTCGTCCACAACGATGATGACACCGCCCGCGCGCAAAATATCAAGCGCCTCGTCGATCGTGATTGTTTCTTTTCCGGGTTCGACGCGCACCGGAGATTCCCACAACACGCCCTGGGCAGAATCGGCGGTGCAGGGCGCGGAAGACGCTGAGGAGGAAGGAGCGGGAGAAGTGGGAGGAAGTGCGGAAGTCTTTGGGGTCATGAGAAGCCTATTCACAAAACCATGATCGAGAAATGCAATGCGATGGGGTTCAGCGGGCGTTTCTTCCAAAATGTCAGAGGAGATGGGACGTTTGGAACAAATGGGACGTATGGGACGTATGAGACCTTTGCCCATAAAAATGCGTATTGCAGTAAAATCGGATTGGGGTCAGTCCTTTCGTTCGCGCCAGCCTCCGCGCGCCAGAAGGTCATTCAGATGCGCATCGCGGGCCTCGTCGCGGGCGCCGCCTCGCGCATTCTCCCCCCGCTCAAGTTCAAGATACCTGAAAACATATTTGCCGATCAAGTCGCACTCGATGTTCACCTCGCCGCCTTCGCGCTTAAGCGGCAACGTGGTGGAGCGCCAGGTTTCGGGAATGATCCATGTGGAGAATCCGTTTGGAGCCAAGGCGCTTATGGTGAGGCTGATGCCATCTACAGCAATCGAGCCTTTTTCCACCAGCAGGCGCAGAATGTCCGCGGGGGCGGAAATCTCGATTTGATGGCTGTTTCCTTCGGGGCGGATTTGCTCGATGCGTCCGCGCGCGTCCACATGCCCCTGGACGATGTGGCCGCCCATTCGCGCGCCCAGCGCAAGCGCCCGTTCGAGGTTCACGCGCCGCCCAGGGCGGAATCCGCCAAGGGTCGAGCGCCGCAGGGTTTCGCCCGAGGCAAAGGCTGTAAAAAACGAGTCTCCGAAGGTTTCCACCGTCAGGCAAACGCCGTCGATGGCGACGCTTTCGCCAACGGCCAGCCCCTGGGCGGCCATAGCAGCCTCGATGACGAACTTAGCGCCATCGCCAGAGGATTCGCTCGAGCGGATTCGGCCAATTTCCTCGATCAGGCCGGTGAACATGGCTCAATCGCCCGGTGGGAAAACGCCTTTGCAAATGCAAGCGCGCAATCGGGAGCGGGACTCCATGCGGTCATTTCAGGCTCCCGGAAGAGAAATTGCGTCTCCAGGCGCGGCGAAGCCGTCTGGGCAGCCGCGCTCGCCTGCGCCATTATTTGCTCTTCTTCTCAGCGCCGGCGGCTTTGGCGTCCTTGGGAGCGGCGGCGGGAGCAGCGGGAGCGGAAGAGCCGGACTTTTCGGCCGGTTTCGCAGCAGGTTCGGCGCCGGGGAGTTCCAGGCCCAAATCCTTCGCGCTCGGCGGAACGAGTTCATCCAAACGCTGGCGCGCATCCGCCGCTTGCGTAAAGTTACCCAGGAATCCCTCGACGGCCTTGCGCAGTTGATCGCGCTGCTGGTCGGTGGGCGTGGCGTTTTCGGACTTGGCTGGCGCCACTTCTTCTTTTTTGCGCTCGCGCTCGGCCAAAACCTCGCGATACATGCTCGTGGCCGCAGCCATATCCCCGCGGCTCGCGGCGAGGCGCGCCAAGGCCAGTTGGGCCTCCGCGATCAAATACGAACCCTTGGGGGCTTTGCGTGTCACATCCTGGTAAGTTGATTCCGCCTGCTTGAGGTCTTCCGGCTTTTCGGCCAGCCAGGAGCGGTTTTCATAAGCAGCGGCCAAGCCAAGCAGTCCCGCGCATTTTTCCTCGGCCGTGGTGGCGGTGTCGGAGAACTGCCGGAAAATGGCGATGGCCTTGTCGGTATTTGTCGATTCGCCGAGTTTGTCGCCCATCAGCAGATAGGCGGCCGCCTCCAGATGCAAGGCCACGCGAGCTGCCGGAGTGGCGCCGTAGTTGGCGCGCAAATCCTGCGCCAGGCGGACGCATTCCTGAAGCGGTTGTTCGCGCTCCTTCGATCCGGGCGCGCCCGCCATCATGCCTTGCTGATAGAGCGTCTGCGCGCGCATAAGGTCCAGGTTGCTGTTGCTCAGTGCCTTTTCATTGCGGTAATGAATCATCTGCCAGACGATCAGCACAGCAAGAAGCACAATCGCCAGCCCAATCAAACGGCGGGAGTTGGCCTTGGCCCAATGCCATGTCCGCATCATCGCGGACAGGACTTCATCTTCATGCAGCTGCTCGCGGACTTCTTCGCGAGTGACCGTTGCCTTGCTCATAACTGAATGTGTTCCTGAATGTGTAGTATGGAGAAGCATGACGTCGAGGGACTGGGATATAGAGGAGGACATTTCCAATCCCATCGAACATCCAAACTCAGAATTCCTACGCATGAGCGAGCACGCCGATCAAGCCTTTTTGCCCTGATGCGCTTGCGCGCTTGCGCGGGGCACATCCCACTTTTTTGCAAAGAATCCCGCCGTGGCCTTGAAGAGGCCAAAGAGGGTAGCCT
>CAYUNT010000175.1:0-9780 GCA_964446285.1 uncultured Candidatus Sumerlaeota bacterium
GGAGCTCTGCGAGCCGCGCGGGACCTTTGCAAGCTCATTCAATCCGGGAGACAGAATGAGCAGACCTTCTTTGGCGTTATCAGGATCCGCCTCGTGTGCGAATAGGCGCCGTCTTGCCCGACTTGATGACTTCTTTTGCAAAAAGGAGGCCGAACGCAGGCTGTCCGCAGCCATTGGCCGTAACAATGTCACCCGCCTGGAAATCCGACAGCGCAATCGCATTGCCCAAGGCATCGCGCAGCGAGGTTTCGTTCAGGATGATAACCATGACGCCATCCACGGTCATGGTTTTCTGATCGAGATCGACCGCGATCACCGCGCCAGAGACCTCGATGCCGCAATCCACGTCAATCGTGGCGGTCGGTTCAGGAGTGGCCGTCGGCTCCTCTGTAGGTTCAGCGGTCGGTTCCGCCGTGGGTTCCGCCGTCGGCTCTGCGGTCGGTTCGGGTGTTGTAGGCTCAACCGTCGGCTCCGTCGTGGGTTCCGCAGTTGGTTCTGCAGTTGGTTCTGCCGTCGGCTCGACCGTGGGCTCTTCTGTAGGATAAGCAGTCACGATGGGCGTAGGCGTCGGCGAGGCGACATCTGTCGGATTCGCCGTCGGCTCTTCCGTAGGCTCAGCAGTCGGTTCCTCTGTGGGGACAGCCGTCGGTTCCGGCGTATCGGTGGTCGGTTCGCAGTCGCCCTTGACGATCAGATCGGCGAACATCTTCTGGCGGTTGATTTTCAGGCCCGTAGCCGTGACGCAATCGCCAACAGCCAGATCGCGGAACCGCAGCACGCTGCCATCGCTGTCTTGAATAACGGTGTGGGGCTTGGCCTTGATGATCTGGTCTTTCACCTTCATATACCGGTTGTGGTGGCTAATCCACCGAATGCGCCCTTCCACAGTAATTACTTTGGAATGGGGTTGCGTTGGTTCCGGAGTCACTTCCGGCGTGGTCGGTTCCGGCTTGGGGGTTTTGGTCGGGCACGCAGTGCGCGTCGGACACGGCGTGCAAGTCGGGCACGGAGTGCGCGTCGGCTTGGGAGTTACTTCCGGCGTATCTGTCGGCTCCGGACGCGGGGTGCAGGTCGGGCAAGGCGTCTTTGTGGGACACGGCGTGCGCGTCAATGTGGGGGTGGTAGTTTCGCGCGGCGTGCAGGTGGGCTTGGGATCGGGGCACGTCACGAGGGCTACCTTGGAAGCCAGAATCACGCCTTCAGACACCACTTTTCCAACGGCGCAGGCTTCGTTTCCGACAGCGAAATCGTCAAAGGCAATCACTTGGCCTCGGATGTCGATGTAGGTGGTTTTTTCATTTGTTTGGACGGTTGCCTTCCCAATCGTAAAGACTTGGGCGTCCGCATCGATGGCCTTGATAATGCCACGAACGGTCGCGGTGTTGGTGCCGCACGCGGTTTCCGGCGTGCTCTGCGCCAGTGCGCTGGACATAATAAGCGCCAGTCCCATGATGAACAGAGCGATTGCCCTGGATGCGCCTACACCCTGCCCCTTCATGACCGGATGGGTTTTCATGCTGCGTTCTCCTTTTACTGCGAAACACCTATGCTTCTAAAGAAAGGCTGGGAGCCGAATTACTCCGGGACGGGGGAATAAATCGGAATCCCCTATCTGCCTCTCCTTACTAGAATACCCGACCCGCGCGACTTTTTCGGCTGATGACATTTATCGAGCAGAAATTTTTTATACAATTAAAAAAAGAGGTGCTCTGATCGAATCTTAGCATGGAGCGTGGGTGCACACAACATTGCAAACAAAAGAGTTGCGTGCCGCTCCAGTGAAAAAGACCGGCATGGCCGCGCGGGCGTTACCCGCGCTGGCCATACATCCGTTCATAATACTGCTGGTATTCGCCCGATAGGATTTCCTGCCACCATGCGCGATTTTCCTCATACCAGGCGAGCGTCCGGCGCATGCCCTCTTCGAACTCCACCGCGGGCGCCCATTGCAGTTCGCGCCGCGCCTTTGAGGCATCGATCGCATAACGGCGGTCATGTCCGGGGCGGTCTTTTACAAATCGGATTAGCGATTCCGGCTTGCCGAGCAGCCGCAAAATCATGCGCACCAGTTCGATGTTGGGCCGCTCGTTGTCCGCGCCGAAATTATACACCTCGCCGGGGCGTCCGCGTTCGAGCGCCGCCGCGATCCCCGCGCAATGATCCTCGACAAATATCCAGTCGCGCACATTGAGACCATCGCCATAGACGGGCAGCGATTCGCCGCGCATCGCATTGAGCGTCATCAGCGGAATCACCTTCTCCGGGAACTGAAACGGCCCGTAGTTGTTCGAGCAGCGCGTGATTATCGTTTCCTGCCCGTGCGTGTGCCAGGCCGCCAGCGCCAGGAGGTCGGCGGCCGCCTTCGAGGCCGCGTAGGGCGAGTTGGGATGCAGCGGCGAATCCTCTGTGAAACGATCTGCGCCGCCGAGTTCGAGAGAACCATAGACCTCGTCGGTCGAGACTTGGACAAACCGCTTCACGCCGTGGCGTCGCGCTGCATCGAGGAGCGTCTGGGTTCCGAGGACGTTTGTGCGGATGAACGGCGCGGCCGACTCGATGCTGCGATCCACATGGCTTTCCGCCGCGAGGTGGATCACGGCGTCGAACCGCCCCTCCGCGAAAAGGCCGTCCACAAACGCCGCGTCCGCGATGTCGCCCCTCACGAACCGATGGCGCGGGTGATCGCGAAAATCCGCGATCGTGCGCAGGTTGCCCGCGTAGGTCAGCGCGTCGAGCGACGTAACGCGCCAATTGGCGTATCGGGGTTCGGCGTTATTGAGAAACCGCCGCGCCAGATGCGATCCGATAAATCCGCACGTTCCTGTTATGAGTAAGTGCATGAAATCTCCGCCTGCCTGCATTGCATTGCATCGAGCCTGGGAGAGGATGCGCGCACCTGAAAAGATGCGCGCGCCAGCGTGAATTCAACTCTGGGATCGCGAGGCTCCGCACTCGCTCTTCTGAGAGGATGTGCGCGTCCGCCAAGCACGCGGATATAATGATTTTCCCGCGCTCCGCTCGTCAACCCTCGAACGCCTTCATTTCAGCGTTTCAGTGCAAGACAGGCAGCCGGACACAAACACGCGGAAAAGATTCAAGAATGCCAAGCGTTGCGGGGCCAAGAGAGGATTCCTTTTTTCTCTGGCCCTTTGGCGGCGAATTGTGCCTGATTTCCGGTGGCTTGGACGTCTCGTCCAAGATTCTCTTCCTGGCTTTCGGTCTGGCTCGCGCCTTGAGCCGGCTCCCCCCTTCGGAGAATTCTATTCGTGAGCAATCCCTCGCGGCACTTGAGTTTGTTTGCCACCACGGCGCTTGGCGTGGGCGCCATGATGGATGGCGGCATTCTTGCCCTGGCGGGCGTGGCATTTGCCTCAGCGGGTCCGGGGGCGCTGGCCGCTTTCGCTCTGAACGCTGTGATTGTCATTCTCACCGCTCTGAGTTACGCCGAGCTCTCGACCGCATTTCCCCAATCCGGCGGAATATACGTTTTTGCCAAGCGCGTCCTTTCGGTCAGCGCCGCATTCAGCGTGGGATGGATTTTCTGGTTCGCGTCCATTGTGGCCGCGTCGCTGTATGCGCTCGGATTTGCATCGTTTGCGCTGCAATCCGCCGCCGCCCTGTGGCCCTCCGCTCCCGCCTGGCTGAGCACTTCCTCGGCCCCCACCTTGTTTTCACTTTTCGCCATCATCGCCGGAACCGGAATGCTTTCCCGTTCTCCCGGCTCCAGCGGCAGTTGGATCAACGTCCTGAAGGTAATAGCGTTTGGGATATTGATTCTGGGCGGAGCGTGGGCATGGATGCGGATTCGCCCTTCGCCAGCGGCGAACCTGGCGCCCATGTATCCGCACGGCGCCAGCGGATTGTTCCTGGCGATGGGCTACACGTTTATTGCATTTCAGGGATACGACCTGATTCCGAGCATCGCCGGGGAGGTAAAAAATCCGCGCCGCGCGCTGCCACGAGCCATATTTCTGTCGATGGGAATTGGACTGGCCCTGTATTTGCCGCTGCTTGTTCTTGTTGCGATCCTGGGCGTGCCGGAGGGCGGTTCGATCGAAGCCCTGGCGCGCACAAATCCGGAAACGCTGGTCGCGCGGGCCGTCCGCCATTTTCTGGGAACCCCGGGCTACTGGCTTGTGATGATCTCGGGGGTTCTGGCCTTGTCATCCGCCATGCTGGCCTATCTGTTTGCCGCCTCGCGCATTGCCCAGGCCATGGCTCGAGACCGCACGCTTCCCTCGGAACTCGAGGGAATTCACAGCCGGTTCGGAACCCCCTTGCCCGCTCTTCTGGCCACTGCCGCCATTTCCTGCGCTCTTCTGCTGATCTTCAGCGACATCTCCAGAGCGGGCGCCGCATCGTCACTGATCTTTTTGGTCATGTCCGCGCTGGCCCATCTGATTTGCGTTCTGGCGCGCAAACGCCGCCCGAACCACGAGGGATTCCGCACGCCCGCCTGGCCGCTGTTCCCCGTGGTGGGCGCCGCTGCCTGCGCGGCTCTGGCCGGCTTCCAGGGCGTGGCTGTTCCCGCGGCCGGACTTGTGATTGGCGCATGGCTGATCCTTGGATTTATTTGTTATTTGTGGATTTTCGGACCGCGCGCCCGTGTCTCCGACGCCGCGAGCGAACTCTCCGATCCGGACCTTCTGGAGTTGCGCGGCCGCAGCCCCCTTGTGCTGGTGCCGATTGCCAATCCGGCCAGCGCGGGAACCCTCGCGCTTCTGGCGTCCAGCCTGTTGCCACGCGCCGGGCGCGTGTTGCTGCTAAACATCGTCCGCCCGCCCAAGGAAGGCGACTCGATGGGCGAAGGGCTGCAAAGCATGTCGGACGTTTTGCGCCGTTCGATGGAGGTTTCGCTCCAGGCTGGCGTGCGGGTCGAGTGCATGGCCACTATCGCCGCCAATCCCTGGGGCGAAATCGAGCGCGTGGCGCGCGCGCACCGATGCGCCATGACGCTGCTTGGCATGGCGGACCTCTCGAACGAATCCACGCGCTCGCGCATCGAGGAACTGATCAGCCGCCTGCCGGGAAACATGGCTCTTGTGCGCATGAAACCAGACTGGCAGCCCAAAAACGTCCGCAGGGTCCTTGTGCCAATTGGGGGGCGCGGGGTTCACAACACCCTTCGCGCCCGCCTCCTGACCGCCCTTCGATGGCAGGCCCCGGACCAGTTTGAGGTGCGCTATCTCATCGTGGTTCCCGAGACGACGTCCGAGTCCGAGGGCAAACGGCTCAAGGCATTGTGGTCGAAACTGGTCATGGACGAATGCGACGCCCCTTCGGACGTGCATGTGGTTCCAAGCCAGGATGTGGCGGCGGCCGTGATCGATCAATCCGCGGATTGCGATCTGATTCTGTTGGGCATGGGCCGTGAGGGCCGCCAGCGCCGCGTAATCGGGTCCGTAGTATCCAAAGTGATAAACGCAACAGATCGCGCCGTGCTCATGATCAGCCAGCGCGAATAACCGCGAAAAGACACGAGAAAAAGAATTGCATCTTCTTTTCGCGTTTTTCGCGGTAAAAACCTATTTCTGACTTTCGGCCGCGCGTTCGATGGCGTCGGCCAGGGGCGCGCAAAACTCGAAGATGGATTTCGGGCGGCGGGCCGGATCGGGGCCGAGCGCCTCGAAAATCAAGTCATCCACTTCGGACGTCAGCCCCGGATTTACCTTCGACGGCTCAATCCATTTTTCGTCGGGCAAATAGCGCGTGAACATCTGGTAGAACGTCACCGCCAGCGCATAGAGGTCGATATCCACCTGCGGCGAATCGCCAATGGGTTTTCCGCGCATCTCGGGTGGCAGGAATTGCGGCGTGCCCAGCAGCAGGCTCGCCTCGGAATCCCACGCGAACGGCACTCCGGCGGCGCGCGCGATTCCAAAATCGCTCAAGCGAATCTGGCGGTCGCGGTCCATGAGGATGTTCGTCGGCTTGAGGTCGCGGTGGATCACCCCGCGGCTGTGCAGATATGCCAGCGCCTGTTCGACCTGGCGGATCAGCGACACATAAAACTCCAGGTCCGGCCACGGCCCCGCCATGATGTCGTAGAGCGACGGCCCCTCGACATATTCCATCACGAGGAAGTCGAAGTTCTCGGAAGACTGAAAATCGAACAGCCGGACGATGTTCGGGTGGATGAGCGTCGCGAGGATTTTCGCCTCGCGGTGAAATCGCTCGCGCTGGTCTTTCATTTTCAGAAGATCGAGCGAAAGGACCTTGAGCGCGACGACGCGATCCACGGATTTTTGCAGCGCCTTATAGACGGTGGCCATGCCGCCCGAGCCGATGATGTCGAGCACGCGGAATCCGGCGAATTCCTCGCCGCTGTTTTGGAGCGGATCGGGCGTGACGGGCTGGACAGGTTCCGGACGGCTCCAGGAAGAGCGATGGAGAAGATCGCGCGCCTTCTGGAGAATTTGCTGTCCGTTGAACGGCTTGTCGAAATAGGCGTCCGGCGCGAGGCGCAATACCTGGAGTTCGCGGCGCAAACTGCGGTGCAGCGCCGAGATCATAATCACAGGCACCTGGCGGCGGCGCGGATGCCCCTTGATGCTGCGCAGCACTTCGATGCCATCGAGGCGCGGCATGTGAAAATCCGTCACCACCAGGTCCACTGGATCATCCAGTATGACCTTCACGGCCTCGATGCCATCGCTGGCCAGCGTGATGCGGGCATTCAGCGGACGCAGAATTTCCCGCAAAAGAACGCAAATCCCCTGGTCATCATCAACAACGAGAACATGGTGTTGGTCGTGCAGTGTATCCACGTCAGTCATTAGAGGCCGTTCTCCACCGCGGGGGACTCAAGCCCTGAATTTCTGAAGTGCAGTATAATCCCCAAGCCCCAACGGGCGCAATGGATAAGGAACTTAAAGGGAGCAATCCGTCAAGCGCCAACGGAGCAACCCCGCGATTTCACGGTTAATCCGGGGCCGCCGCGCCCGGGCGCATCTGGACACTGTTATGGCCAGCAAGATGTTTGTAGTTCAAACTTTAGTTTGCTTGCTGGCAGATAGCACGCTGAAGCGTGAACTACGAACTTTCTGTAACAGTGTCAAGATGCGCCCCCGCGTCCCGGGCAGGCGGAATTTGGCTCGACACAATCCAGGAGCCGCAGGGTAAAAATATCCGCGCTCAGGGCATCAGGGTTGCAAGGGGTTTGGGCCGCGATAGTGTTCTTCAACATAAGCGCGATAGGTCCTCGCTCGACGGGAATCGTTTATTATTCCTGGTTGAATGCGCTTGCAGCGTTATCTCCGCCCTGATGCAGCAAAGGGGTGTTCCCATGAATCCATTCCCGCCTTCCCGTCCAGCCAATGAAAACCGAAGGGGCATTAGGGTCATTCGCCAACCTATTATTTCTCGCATTTCCGGCTTTAACGCGATTGGCCGCCGCCTTCGCCGCTGGATGTTTCCTCTGGCGGGATTCTTCGCGCTCGTGTGGTTTTTGATTCGCGTCCTCCCCAAGCCGAGCCGCGCCGAGTATCCATGCCAGCGCGCGGCCTTTCCGCTCGCGTCAGCGTTTGTGATCTGGCTTGCGGGCGCGCTGGCCGCCGCCGCCGGATTGCGTTTCGCACGGTTTCATCTGCGGCGCGCCCATTATGTATTGGGAGGATTGTGCCTCGCCGCCGGGATGATCGGATTCGCTGTCTCCGGAAGCCTCCTCCCCTTCAAGGCGCGCGCCGATTACGCGCCGCTCGACGGGGCCAATACGCCCCTTGGCACGCCGCGCGGCATCTTCCCGGGCCGCGTCGTCTGGACGCGCGATGCTAACGCCACCTACTGGGACCCGGCCTGGGACGCCGACGCGGTCAAGCGTTACTGGGACGACGATCACACAAGCCAGACGCTGGTGGATCAAATGATGTCGCGCACGCTGCGGCGTCTGACCTCGCAGCCGACAGACCCGGCGGCCTGGGATGCGCTGTTCCGCTATTTCAACATCCAGCGCGGAAAAGGCGATGTGGGCTATGTGGCAGGCGAGAAGATCGCCGTCAAACTCAGCCATGTCGAACAGCGAAGCCATCCGGGCAACAGCGCAGGCACGGCCGACAACGGCAACATGGCCGACCTTTCGCCGCAGGTGGTTGTGGCGCTGCTCAAGCAACTAATCGAGCAGGCGGGCGTCGCGCAGGACAAAATCACGCTCGCGGACCCGTCGCGCTTCATCGCCGACAAAACCTACAACCGCTGCGCGGCGCTCTATCCGAACGTGATTTTCGTCGAGACAAATTTCTACAACCTATCGCGCAATCCAGGCACGGCAGGCCGCACGATGTCCACCAGCACGTCGAGCACGCTGCTCAACTACAGCGGCCTCAGCAAAGCCGGTTCGTCCATTCCGGCGGACAAACTCCCGATGTGCTTTTACGAGGCTGATTACATCATCGACCTCGCCTGCATGAAAGGCCATCCGCAAAACGGCGTCACGCTCTCGGGCAAAAACTGGTATGGCGCACTCGGCGACACCGGTCCCACGGCTCACCATGATTTCTGGGTGACGAGCGACAAAACCCCCGAGGCGGGCAAATACCGCTCCCTCGTGGACATGATGGGCCACAAGCAACTCGGCGGAAAGGCGATGCTGTATGTCTTCGATTGCCTCTGGGGATTCCAGACGCACGGCGCAACTTCGCATCCCGTCAAATGGCAAAACGCGCCGTTCAACAACGACTATCCGTCGAGTCTGTTCGCCTCGCAGGACCCTGTGGCGATCGACTCGGTGGGCATCGATTTCCTGCGGACGGAATTCGCCGACAACATGGGCGGAGCGGGCATTACGGGCGCGATCGACGACTACATGCACGAGGCGGCGCTGGCCAATAATCCGCCCTCGGGGACCTTCTATGATCCTGAAAACGATGGCTCGCGCCTGGCCAGCCTGGGCGTTCACGAGCATTGGAACAACTCGACGGCAAAATTCTACACGGCCAATTTGAATGCGGGCGCGGGCGTGCGGCTGATCGCGCTCAATTCTGCCGCGCCGTCTCTCCAAAGCGCGCAGGTGGCCACGGGGCGTAGCGTCGATGTGACCTTCAGCGAAGACATGGACGATAGCGCGCTCGCGGCGGCCAATTTTACAATCTCCGGCGCCGGGCGCGGATCGCTCGCCGATCACCCCAGCAGCGTGACCTGGCTCAGCGGCTACACATACCGCCTCGTCTGGAACACCGGGTGGATGACCGCCGGGGGCGACGTGACAATCACGGCTTCGGCGAGCGTTCAAGACATCGAGGGCAATGCGATTGGCTCCCCCGCTCTGGCCACACACGTGGGCGGCGGCGCGCCGGTGCCAGTGGCAATAGATCGTGCGGTTGTGGATTGATCTCGGTGATGGATACAAATCTCTTCCTGCTTCCCGATCCGCTTCCCCGGGCGAAAGACGGCGAGGAATTCGTCGAAACGCTTGCCGGATGCGAAGGCGGCGCGCCGCGTATCGAGCGGATTATTTCAACGGGCCAGGCCTCGCCGGAGGGATTTTGGTATGACCAGCCTGAGGACGAATGGGTGGCGCTTGTGCAAGGGCGTGCGCGCCTCGCTTGGGCGGATGGCCGCGCGCGCGATCTGACGCCGGGCGACTGGCTTTTCATTCCCGCCCACGAGCGCCACCGCATTGAATGGACCAGCAGCGACCCGCTCTGCATCTGGATCGCCGTTTTTCTGCCGGCCAAATAAGACCTCTTCGCCTTCGGGTGCATCTTTGCGCTGTTTCTGACCAGAACCGCGTTCACCCCGTCACTTCGTTCCGGGTTCTGCATAAAGAGCCTGTCCGGAGGCATG
>CAYUNT010000176.1:0-9750 GCA_964446285.1 uncultured Candidatus Sumerlaeota bacterium
GGTGGCGCATGAGGTGATTCCGCACGTTGCCTGGCGCAAAGGCCGCTACGCGATCGCGCGATATATCCAGGTTTGGCGCTTGAGCCGCGTGATGCGCGCCGTGCGGCCTGACATTGTGCATTGCAACGAATACCACAGCCTTCCGCAGGGTTTGCGTGCTGCGAAACTGGCGTCGTGGCGCGGAAATTCCAACCCGGCGCCCGTTGTGGTTCACGTGCGCCTCGGAATGCCAAGAAAAGACGTCTGCCACTACGGCTTATGGCACGCCTCAAAGATTATCACGGTTTCCCGTGCCGTGGCCTCGCTTTTCGACTGGGCGCCCGCGCTGCGCGAACGCGTCCGCGTTGTCTATAACGGCGTGGATTTGTCGTCGTTCCATCCGGCAGATTCCGAGGCGCGGCAACGGTTTCGTGCGGAATTCGGACTTGAGGACCGCCACTTTGCGATTGGACTTGCGGGGCTGCTCAGCGAGCGCAAACGCCAGCACATCGCCATCGAGGCTATGGCGCGTCTGCGCGACTCGCGCCCGGAGGCTCGCCTGCTGCTTGCGGGCGAGGCTTTTGGATCAAGCGAGGAATACGCAAAGCGCCTCCGCCTCATGGCACGCGAACGGAATATCGAGGACCGGATTGTGTTTTTGGGCCATCGCGATCCGATCCAGCCGGTGTATGCGGCGCTGGATGCAAATCTTCTTATATCTTCGGAAGAAGGATTTGGCAGGACAATTATTGAATCCGGAGCGATGGGCGTTCCTTCCGTGGGAACCCGCATCGGCGGCATCCCAGAATTAATCGAAGACGGTCAAACCGGGCGCCTGATGGATTTGGACGATGTTGAGGCATTGTGCGGGATTTTGTGCGATTGGATTTCGGGGCGCGGGCGAGTGCGGGCGATGGGAGATGCGGCGCGCGCGCTTATGACGGCGCGATTCAGCATCGAGGCGCACGTGCGCGCCATCGAGTCCGTGTGGGAAGAAGCGCTTCGCGGGCGCGGCGGCGGGAAAGATTGATCCCCTAAAAAGCATTTTTTGCCGCGAAAAACACAAAAATATCGGGAAATCAGAGGATTCCATTCATAGCATGATGCTACGCTAGAGCGCGAAACAGGCTTGCCTCTGTGCTTTCCCGATTGCGCCGGGTGCGCAAAAGTGGAACTTGCCGCGCCCTCGCGCCGTATGTGACGATTCCGTTCTGAAAGGCGGGAATGCGCGCCAGCCTTGCGATTCGTTTCGCGTTTTTCCCGCCCGCATCTGATTTTTCGCCCCATTCAGGGGGATTTCCGCACCGCATGAGCCGCACCCGCCGCATACGCACCAATGCTTCCGCACAAACGGAAAGCGTTTTGGCGCCGCCTGCGCCTTCCGCGCCCGAGGAAAGCTCCCGCGCGGCCTCAGGAAACGCCGAGCGGCTCGAACGCCTTGAAGTCCTTCTGAAAATCTCCCGCATTATCAATAAATCCCTTGATCCCAAAAAGGTTTTGCACGCCCTCTTGCGCGAGGTGGTCCGCATTACGCGCGCAACATCCGGTTCAATCGCCATGCTCGATTCCGAACGGGGCGTGCTCGACATCGTTGCCGCGCACAACATCCCCGCCTCGATCTGGAAACATCTGAAATTGCATCTGGGAGTTGGAATTACTGGCTGGGCCGCCTATTCCGGAACGCCTGTGCGCGCGGCGGATGTGCGCCGCAATTCGCATTATGTGCAGGTCAAGCCGGACATCCGCAGCGAACTCGCTGTGCCGCTTTTGCTCGACGGACGCGTGACGGGTGTAATTAATGTGGATAGCGCGCGGCGGGCGGCATTTTCAGCGGCTGACGAGGATTTGCTTGTGGCGGTTGCAAATCATTCCGCCCGCATTATCGAAATGGCGCGCCTCGCCGCGGCCGAACGCCGCCACGCACAGGAAGTGGAATCGCTCATGTCGTTCGGGCGAACGCTCATTGCGCCGCTGCCCATTGCCGGCCTGTTTCGCGAAGTCGCCGAGCAGGGCCGCCGGCTGGCCCGCGCAGACGTTTGCCTGCTTGCCTTGTTTGAGGGCCAGGACGTTCGGCGCCGCCTGATTCTCCGCGCGATCTCCAGCGCCGAAAACTCGCTCGCCACAACAGTTTCCTCTCCGGATGGCGATCCAACGGCGCTTGATGAAACGCCCTTGGCGCAGGCGGCGCAACTTGGGCGGCCGGTGGCGTGTCCGGATTTGTTCCACGCGGAAGGCGCGCCTCTGCCCGAATCTCTTCGCGCGGAAAACGCCATGTCGATGCTGGCCGTGCCGGTTGTTTTCCAGGGGCGGACCGAAGGTGTGCTGGCCACGTTGTTTGACCGCGCGCGGCGTTTTGAAGAACGTGAAATCCACCTTCTGGAATTGCTGGCGGGGCAATTCGCGGTCGGCCTCGAAAACGCGCGCCGTTACGAACGCATCGCCGCGATGGAAGAGAGCCTCCGGCGCACGGACCGGTTCGCGCTGCTCGGGAGCCTTGCGGCGGAAATCGCCCACGACATCCGCAATCCGATCACGATCATCCACATGTTGCTTCATCCGATTTGCGAGGCGGCAACAGACAAAACGCATCAGCGCGATCTGGCGATCGTCATGGAAAAGCTCGACCGGATCAACCGCATCGTGGATCAGACGCTCGATCTGGCGCGCGGGCGCGAGATTGTATTCGAGCCGGTTCGCGTGGGCGAATTGCTCGATGATTTGCTTTTGTTTTTGCGCTACAAAACCGACCAGGCGGGCGTCCGCCTGCACAAACGCATCGCCTCCGGCCTGCCGGAAATCGCCGGCGACCGCGGGCAATTGCAGCAAGTGTTTATGAACCTGATCATGAATGCGCTTCAGGCGATGGAGCGCGGCGGCGAATTGAGCGTGCGCGCCCTGGAGCGGCCGGGCGAGAATGGCGAACCAGGGGTTCTCGTCACTGTCAGCGACACCGGCCCCGGGATTCGCGAGGCGGACCTGGCACGCCTTTTCGAGCCGTTTTTCACCACTCGCACGGCGGGAACAGGTCTTGGGTTGTTTATCTCGCGCAAAATCGTCACAAATCACCGGGGGCGGATTGGCCTGCGCCCAAATGCGGGCCGGGGCACAACAGCCACAGTATGGCTTCCGTCATTGGCCGCGGAACGCCCCCAAATGCAGGCGTCACCTCAGAATGGCGCCTCCGATTCCGGCGTTGAATCCTCCGGCGAGCCAACGGAAATTGTCGAGATGTCCGGCGCGCCCAGCGCGCTTGGCACACCTGACGCGCCTGGCGCGCGCAAAAACCAGCCGAACATGGGCGGAACGCAATGACTTCGACAGCGGCCAGCATCCTCATCGTGGATGACGAACCCGATGTTTTCCGTGGTTTTGAGCGGATTTTCGCCTCGGAACCCTGGCGGCTGCTCTCCGCGAATTCGGGCGAAGAGGCCGTTCGCGTTTTCGCCGAACACCGGCCCGAAGTCGTAGTGATGGATTTGCGAATGCCCAAAGGCGACGGGCTGGAGGCGTTGCGCGCCATCCGCCGCGCAGACCCGCGCGCGCTCGTGATCCTGATGACGGCCTTCGGCACAACGCAAACCGCCATCGAGGCGATGAAGGCGGGCGCATACGAATATCTTCAAAAGCCTTTCAATGTGGAGAAAATCCGCCAGGTGGTGCGCGAAGCCGTGCGCGCCGCGCGCGAGATGCACCAGGTGGTTTCCTATGAGCCTCTCCTCGGCGAAGAAGAACACGATGAGGAAATCATTGGGCGCACCGAGGCCATGCAGGAGATTTACAAGCAGATCGGGCAAGTGGCCGGAACCGACGCGCCGGTGCTCATCACGGGCGAAAGCGGAACGGGGAAGGAATTGGTGGCACGGGCGATTTATCACCACAGCCGCCGCGCGGACCACCCTTTTTTAGCGGTGAATTGCGCTGCGATCCCTGAGGCGCTGCTCGAAAGCGAACTCTTCGGCCACGAACGCGGCGCCTTCACGGGCGCGGTGTCGCGCCGCCCGGGCAAGTTCGAGGCGGCCGACGGCGGAACGCTATTCCTCGATGAAATCGGCGATATGTCGGCGCAGACGCAGGCGAAAGTGCTTCGCGCGCTCCAGAATGGCGAAGTGAAGCGTGTTGGGGCCAACACGCCCATCCGGGTGGATGTTCGCGTCATCGCGGCCACAAACCGCGACCTCGAAAACTCGGTGCGCCAGGGCGCATTCCGCGCGGATTTGTTTTACCGCCTGAATGTGTTCCGGATTCGTATGCCGCCGCTGCGCGAACGCATGGATGATCTCCCGCTGCTGATCGAGCGTTTTTTGCGCAAATACGGCGGCGAAAAAGGCCGCGAGGGATCGGCTGTGCGCGCCGAAGCGGAGGTGATCGAACGTCTGCGGGCGCATACGTGGCCGGGAAACATCCGCGAGTTGGAAAACGCAATTCGCACGGCGCTTTTGCGCGTGCAAGGCGGCGCGCTCCTGGCCAGCCATCTTCCGCCGCTGGGCGAAAACGCCGCAGCTGCAACGCCCGGAGGACTTGCCGCAACAGGGCCGGCCTCGGCCGGAAAAACTGCGCCGCAAGCGGCCGCCGTGCCGCAAACCGCACCGCCGCAAGATGCCGCGACTTCTCCCCCACCTTCGCCGCATTCTGCCACCTTACGGACAGAGGAAATCGAGCGCATGATCGAACCGCTTTTCGAACGCCTGGTTTCGGCGGGCGCGGCAGAGGCGGCGCGAACGGCGGAATCCTCAGAGAATTCCGCCGGCGAGAATGAGGATATGTTTGATCTGGTGGAGCGTTCGCTGGTTATTCTGGCCTTGCGCCGTTGCGCGGGGAATCAGGCACGGGCCGCCCGGCTGCTTGGAATTAACCGCTCGACCTTGCGCAAGCGAATCGCGCGCTATGGCCTGGCCATCGAAACACGAATCGAAAGCCTGGATCGCGAGGAGAATGAATCGTGAGCCTTTCCACAACTGGACGCGGACGGCGCGCCGTTTTTTCGAGCCTTGTAACCTCATTGATTCTTTTGGGACTGGCGGGATCGGCGCTTCTGATGGCGTATTGGTCCTCTGCTCCCTGGCGCGAACGCCTCAAACCGCTTCTCGGTCCGCCGGATGAGGCGCTGATCTGGCAGGTCTCGATTGCGATTCTCATTGTTGTCGGTGTTTTGCTTTTTGCCGCCTATCTTTTCAGCTTCGACTCCCGGGCGCAGCGGCGGCCGCTTGTGGGAATGATCCTGGGCCTTGCCGCGGCGGGGTTATATGCAGGAACCGTTATATCCTCCGCCCTTTTTGTGGATTCCGGCCCTCTATCGCTGCGCGGCAAATGGGCTATCGCCGGTATGACGGCGGCACTGCCTCTTGCCTGGCTCGGATTCGAGGCGCTGGCGCGCCAAATTCTCGATCGCCTTCTTCACACAGCGGAATCTTCAGGCAAGGGATCGCGCGCTATTCTGCTCAACCGAATGCTCCTCCTCTTCCGCCCCGGGCGGCGCGAAACGCTGCGCAGTGTGGCTCTCGAACGCTTCCGCCGGGGCGACCGCGACGACGAGGTGCTGCACGACCTTCAGACATTTCATGAGCAGGGGGATTCGTCTGAGGAAATCCTTCAAGCGCTTTGCCGCCTGGCTGCCGAACGCCGTGATGCCGTCGCCTATCTGCTGTTTCTCAACCGCCTCCATACGCTGCTTCCGGACGACGCAGACCTGGCTGAAACGCTGATCGCGGAAAATCTGGCCCAAGGGCACAAGGGCGAGGCGCTGCACCTGATCGAGCGGCGCGGCGTGGGCGAATCGCCCGCCGATCTCGAACGCTACGCGCGCCTGCTTCTCGATCTGGGCGAACCCGAACGCGCCGTTGAAACCGCCCGCCGGCTGGCCGCCATCGAAGGCGTTCCATTCAAACGTTCCAATCCCATTCTTCAAGGCGTCGCCGATGCGAATCCGCGCCTGTTCCACGCACGCAATTTGCTGGCCGAACAGGAATTGAAAATCCGCGGACCCGAGGCGGCCATAAAGAATTTCGAGGCGTCGCTGGCCATCGAGCCTAACCAGCCGCGCGTGAAACGCCAACTGATTGAACTCTATCGCGAAACCCACGCATCTGAACCGCTCCAGCGCTTGCTCGGCGAGCAATTGGCAACCTCGGCCACCTCGGCGGACGAACCGCTGGCGATTGAATACGCCGACCTCCTTATTTTGAATAAAAACCCAGACGCAGCGCTGGAATTTATCGTCGAATGGATGGCCAAGCACGGCGAATCCTTCGCGCTTCTCGACCGCCAGGCCGACCTCCTTTGCGAACGCAAGGAGTGGGACAAGGCGGCGGAGTTGAACGAACGCGCGCAATTGCTCGCCGCCGCGGACGACGACAAGGCGCGCTGCCGCCGCCGCGTGGCCCGCATGGAACGGGCGCTTCTCACTGCGGAACTATACGACTTGCAAGAAGATGTGGCCCGCAATCCGGCTAACATCGAGCGCGCCCTGGAACTTGTGCGCCGTCTGGTTTCCGCGCGCCAGGTGGACCGCGCCATTCACCAAGCCGACGCCTTGCTCGGACGCCGCCCCGAAGCGCGCGAGGCGCTGAAAAAACAACTCGCGGAAATCGGGCAAGCGCCCGACAGCCCGTTTATCGTTCTTTCCTATCTGGCCGATTTGCGTCTGGCGGATGGGGAATTCGAAGGCGTGATCGCGCTCATCGACCCCATGCGCGCGCGCTCGCTGACGCCCGACGCCGTTGAACTCGACCTCTGCCAGAAAATTCTCCACCGCGCGCCCAATCATCTCGAGGCATTGCGCCGCGAGGGCGACATCCACAAGCGCGAACATCGCCTGACGGAGATGGTCCACAGTTACGTTTTGTATCTGGCTCATGGCGGCGCGCCTTCGGCGGAAATGGACGCGACGCTCTTTCGCGCCTACGCCGATCTGAAGGATTATCCGAATGCGCTGATCTACGGAAAGCGCGTATCTGCAACCAGCCCGGACGACGCCATGGTCCCCCTGCGCCTTGCCCAGCTGGCTTTCGACGCCGGCAAACGCGACGAATCTCTCGAATGGGCCAAAATCGCGCGCGAGCGCAACCCCAAGCAGATGGATGCGGGCCGTCTGATCCTGAAGATCGAGACGATGCAGCATGAAGAGCGCGCGAAGCAATTGCAGGCGCGCGTGGATGCCGGCGGAAACGCACCAGCGGACCTCGAGGAATTGGCCGATCTGCTTCACATTTTGGACCAAGGCGACAAATCCATCCCCCTGTATCAAAAGGCCGCGCGTGACGCCGAACGCTCCGTGCGCTGCCGTCTGAAAATGGCCGTTTGCCTAGCGGAACGCGGACTGTTCGACATCGCAAACGAGACGGTCCAGGACCTGCAAGTGCCGGCCGACACTCCGGAGACGCTCGAATTGCTCGAATTGTTATATATCCTGGGCGGTCTATTCGAGGCCGAACGCATGTTGGAAAAGGCCGCCCATGTATATAAGATGATCTTCCTCGTCGATGCCGGATTCCGCGACGTGGTGAAAAAGGTCGAGCGCTTCTCGTAAGCCGATTTTTTATCCTGCTGATCCTTGCATAACAAATAGACAGGATTCGCTGGGCAGTTTTTCGGAATGCGGAAAACCGGACACCATATACCTATGCTTTGCCTGAGTGCCGCCGCTTTGGACTTGCCGCCCCGCCAGCGTCTGGCGAATCTTCTCGCGGCGGCGGAGGCTGACGCGGCGTGAGCGCGCGGATTCCTAAAAGCGAAAGTGAAGGAGAAAGAGTTTCATGGCGCTTGATCTGAGAAAACTCCTGACCGACATGGTCCAAATGGACGCCTCGGATTTGCATATAAAGAGCGAGGCGGTTCCTGTCTATCGCGTCACCGGACAACTCATTCCGGCCCAGCATCCCCGAGTCCTGCGCGACGAGGTTCTTGCCGCCGCCGACCGGCTGATTCCTGAAACGCTTAAGTCCCAATTTCATGAAAAAGGCGCGGTTGATTTCGCGTTTTCCATCGACGCTGTTAACCGCTTCCGCACCAACGCCTATCACCAGCGCGGAATGGTATCCATCGCCCTGCGCCGCCTGGCCTATACCGACCTGGATTTCGACAAACTCGGCCTGCCTCAGGTGATGAAAAGTGTCGCGCAATATAAGCAGGGCCTTGTTCTTTGCGTCGGCCCGACCGGAACCGGAAAATCCACCACAATGGCGGCGCTCGTGGATCATGTGAATTCCAACCGCAAGGAACACATCATCACCATCGAGGACCCAATCGAATTCGTTCACCGCGACAAGATGTCGCTCCTCGACCAGCGCGAAATCGGCATCGACTGCCCGAGTTTCGAGGAAGGCTTGCGCAACGCCATGCGCGAGGACCCGGACGTAATCCTCGTCGGCGAAATGCGCGACCGCACTACAATTACGATCGGCATGCAGGCGGCCATGACCGGCCACTTGGTTATTTCAACCCTTCACACCACTTCGGCGGTCCATACAGTCAACCGCATCATGCAATTCTACCGGCATGAAGAGCAGCAAATTATCCGCGAGGATTTGGCGGGCGCTTTGCGCGCGGTCATCAGCCAGCGCCTGATCCCGGCCGCAGACGGAAAAAACCGTGTTCCCTGCGTTGAAATCCTCATCGTCACGCAGTTTGTGAAGAAGCTCATCCGCGAAAGCCGCATCGACGACGTTGAACAAACCATCGCCAACGGCGAGGACGGAATGCAGTCGTTCGACCGCTCGCTGGCGGACCTGACGCGCAACAAGAAGGTCACCCAGGAAGTGGCGGAAAAATTCGCGCTCGATGTTCCGGGCTTCCGCCGCATGTTGAAGGGCGTCACGGCGGGAACAGACCGTTCGGCCATTATCGGCGGCGGGTTCTAGGCCACAGGGAGGCTCTTTTGGAGGCTCAAAAGGAAAATCCAGCCCCCCGAGAAAGGGCCTCGCGCCGCAAATTCGCCGCGGATTTGCTGCGGATTCTCGGCATTGCGGCCTTTTTCATCGCCGCCGCATGGCTTTTGCATTTCGAGCCAGTGCGCACGCGCTTGACAGATGTTCGACACCTGCGCAATGAGCTGCAGATGGACTACAGCGTGGCGGGGCGGGTGAAAAGCTGGGCGATTTTTATCGGCGCGGGCGCGGCGCTTGTGGCCATAGGCGTGCCGAGGCTTTGGGTAAGCGCGGCCGGGGGCGCCATTTACGGCGCGGCCCTTGGAACCGCGCTTGCCCTGGCTGCTTCGATGGGTGGCGCTGTTATCGACTACCAGTTGGGCAAGTCGCTGTTAGGCGGTGTGGCCAGGCGCAGGCTCGGAGGGCGCGTCCAGGTCTGGGCCGGGCGGCTTCGGGAAAACGGTTTCTGGTGGACTCTCTACGGGCGCCTGTTTCCGCTGGCGAATTCGACACTAATGAATCTTTTATGCGGCACATGCCGAGTTCAGTTCAGGCATTATCTGGGCGCAACTCTGATTGGCTTTTTTCCACTGACCGTGGTCTTCGCCATGTTTGGCAGCGGCGGCGCCAAGGGAAATTACAGCCAGGTGCTGGTCGGATGCGCGCTGATGTTTGTCACGTTTCTTGTCCAGCGCCAGATGCGCCGTTTTAGGCCTCATTCCGGCTCCTGCGAACAAAATGTCCCGGAATCTGAACAAGATGGCTGATACTGAACTGAAGTCCTGGCGGTGTGTCTGCGCATGGCTGCCGGGCTTGCACACAAGCATGCGCCCGCCTCTTCGCCCAGAGGGCGAGAGAGGGTAGCCCGAGGTGGAGCCTGACTTTTATACACGAAAGACATGCCGAATTG
>CAYUNT010000177.1:0-9704 GCA_964446285.1 uncultured Candidatus Sumerlaeota bacterium
AACCCATTCACCAACACCCCTCCAGGGGGGACACCATGTACCTGTGTATTACCTCAGGTTAATAAGATAGGCGTTGACTTGGTTGTTTTTTAGTTGGAAGGATATTCCCTGCCTTGTTTTGCTGAGGCGGCATGGCATTTTGACTTTTTCGCAGGGGGAACGCTCAATCATATTTCAAGCAGCTGCAAAGCAAGCGCGGTCCTTGACCGCGTCGTTTTTGCGGCGGTTTTTGTGTTCCCAATGGAGCTCTGCGCTCGTGTTCGTTTGAAAATTTGCGCCAGGAATCCGCCTGTAAAACCTAGTTTATTTTTCGTGCCCATTTGGCTCTTTGCGTGCGATTCCAAGAATCGGCGGGCTTTCGCGCCAAAGAAAATGGATCGTCCGCGTATTTGAAGGTTTTCAAGGGCCAAAAAGCGTCGGCGTCGCCGGGGGGATAATACTCACCGGCGATTTAATCCCCTTTTTTTTCCCGGGGGTGGGGCGGGATTGCAAATCGGTGAAATTATTGGCCCAGGTGAGGAAGAACAGCGATGAGGATTGTGCTGGGGGAGGAAAAATCACCCAGCTGTGAATCGAGGTAGTCGCTTCATGAAGGTGTTGTATGTGGACGGCGATCTGGAAACCGCGGGGGGAGCAATCCAAGGGATTAATAAAGAATACGGCCAGGAGTTGGAGATTGAACTGGCCGGAACAGTGCGGGAGGCGGTGAGAAAGCTGCTGGCGTCTCCCAATCCGCCCTATGATGTTTTGCTTGCGCCACTTCTGCTTCCGGACGGCAAGGCTTTTGACTTGTTCGATTTGATCCGGCGCGAAGGGCGGCCCATAGCGGCGGTTGTGATAGTGGAAGCAGGCGGCGAAGCGGCCGCGGCGGATGCCCTTCGGGCCGGCTTCGAGGATTTCATCCCCAGAAACAGCGATTTTTGCCGCTGGCTTCCGCTGACGCTTGAGACGGCCCTTTTCCGTTTCCGAACTCGCGCGGCGCTTGTGGCGCGCCTGACCAGACATCAGAAGCTCGAGGCGGTCGGGACTCTTGCGAGTGGATTGGCCCACGAAATCAACAATTCCATCAACTCGATCATGAATTACACCGAGTTGATTCTTGATGCGCTTTCGCCCGGAAGCGCGCAAAGAACATACGCCGAGGAAATCATCCGAGAAGGCAACCGTGTGGCGGAAAGCGTAAGAAACCTGGTTCAATTCTCGCGCAAAGACAGGCAGGCGGGCAGCCTCGCTCGCATGGTGGATATTGCCCACTCCACGCTTGCGCTGTATCAATCGGCCCTTAGAAAAGATCAAATCGCGGTGGAAGTTCACATCCCGGAGGATTTGCCTGAAATCCGCTGTCAAACCCAGCAAATGAAGCAAGTATTTCTGAATCTGCTCAATAATGCGCGCGAGGCCCTCAACCTGCGATATGCGGCATTTCATGAAAACAAAATGCTGGCCATCCGCGCGGCAACTTTCAGCAGAGAGGGCAGGACCTGGATTCGGATTACTTTTGAGGACCACGGCGCTGGAATTCCGCCGGATATTTTGCCGCGCATATTCGAACCGTTTTTCACAACCAAACCCGGCAATCTGGGAAGCGGGCTGGGATTGACGATTGTTAAGGATATCATCAACGACCAGGGCGGCGAGATCCATGTGGAATCCAAGCCGGATTGCTGGACTCGCTTCCATCTCGACCTTCCGATATATCCGGAATCCCACTGAGGACGGGAATTGCCTTCTGAGGAGACTCGCTGGCATCTGGACTTGAGAACGCCCAATGCCAAATGTAATTGTTATCCAACGAGGAGGCGAAGGCGGGAGTTCGGCGCATCCTCGGAAACAGCACTTGCCATATCGAGAGGATGCAATGGCGAGTGGCTGCGCAATTCGCCGGGAGGGTGTTTGAAAATATCCTGCGTTGCCAGGATGAGGGCGTTCATCGAACTGCGGATTCGGAATGTCGAGACAGATCATGACAGATTCAGCCAAATACAGCATTTTGTATGTTGAGGATGATCCTGGGCTGGCCATGCTGATGTCAAAGCGGCTGGAAAAGGCCGGGCATCGGGTGGAAGTAGCCATGGACGGCGTGGAGGGGCTGAACCGGATCAGAGAAAAGGATTTCGATTTGATCCTGCTGGATCAGGTGTTGCCAGGCATGGACGGGCTGGATGTGATTCGATCATTGCAGGAGAGCGAACACCACCCCGCAACTGTTATGGTGACCGGTTCGGGCGATGAGCGGACCGCCGTGCAGGCAATGAAGCTTGGCGCCAACGATTATATCGTCAAAGACCCGCAAGGGAATTACCTGGAGCTGATCGAAACCGTGATTGAACGCGCCATCGCTCAGCGGCGCATCGTGCTTGAAAAACTGGCCGCGCAGGAGGCCCTGAAACGCGAGCGCGATCTGGCCCAGCGTTATCTCGACATCGCCAGCGTGATTATTGTGGCGGTCGGCGCCGATCAGCGGGTGAAACTGATCAATCGGAAAGGCCTGCAAACGCTCGGGCGCACGGAAAAGGAGATAATTGGACACAACTGGATTGATGTGGCGATTCCTCTCTCATATCGAGAGTCCACGCGGGCAGCTTTTCTCGAATTAGTTCAGGCGGGCGGAACGAACATCCATGAGTTGTTTCCGAGCGGACTTCGCAGGCCAGTCATATCGTCGAGCGGCGAGGAACGCCTGATCGAGTGGCACAACTCGGTGCTGACCGATGAGGAAGGCCGTTTCGCTGGCACGCTGAGTTCGGGAACAGACATCACTGAGCGTCATCGCGCAGAGAGCGCCCTGCTTCAGCAGGCCCTCGAGGATGCCTCGATTGCCGAGCTATCCAACGCCATTCTTGCGCGCGATATTTCTTATCAGGAAATCTCGAACCTGGTGCTGGAACACGCTCGCGAACTGGCCTCCAGCCCGTCGGGGTGTGTGGGAAGCATTGATCCGGCAACGGGTAATTTGCTCATTGCCTCCGCGACGCCTGACCTCGCAAGCCGGTTCGAACAGGAAGGCGCCAGCGTCCGCCTTATAGATTTCGGATGCATTTGGGGATGGAGCCTTCTGCATCGCGAGCCACTGATTGCCAATTCGCCCGAGGAGGATCCGCGTCTGAAGGAGGAATCGGCCCGGCGCGGCGCTATCCAGAGGTTTCTTTCGGCGCCTGCCATCGCAGGAGATAACCTGGTGGGCCTGATCGCCCTGGCCAATTCTGCCCGTCCTTATTCGAATCAGAATCTGCGCAGCGTCTCGCGCCTGGCGAATTTTTACGCCATTGCCATCCGGCAGATGCGCGCCAGGCAGGCGCTTGAAGAAAGCGAAAAACGATTCCGCGTGCTGGCGGAAGGCGCGCAGGACGTGATTTACCGCCTCGAAATTGGGCCAAGCCGGCGTTTTTCTTTTGTCAGCCCTTCGATCGAAAAGGTCACAGGATATACGCCCAAGGATTTCTACGCCGACCCGGGCATCCTCTCGAAAATCGTTCATCCCGAAGACACGGCGAAAGGCAAAACCCCGGCGCCGGGAACGGGAGCGCCTGAAAAGCCGGTTGTGCTGCGCTGGATTCGCAAAGACACGGGAATCGTCTGGATCGAACAGCAAGTGGTTGGCATTCACGATGAAGATGGGAATCTGGTGGCCCTCGAGGCGATTTGCCGCGACGTCACAGCGCGCAAGGAAGAGGAAAACCGCCTGCAATTCGAAGCCAGGCACGATCCTTTGACCGGGCTGGCGAACCGGGCGCAACTGCTCGAGCGTCTGAACCTTGTGTTCCGGCATTTTCTTCAGGAGCCGGGACATCATTTCGCCGTGTTGTTTGTGGATTTGGATGAATTCAAGGCTGTGAACGACACGCTTGGGCATCAGGCAGGCGATGAATTGCTTGTCAGGGTAGGGCAACGCATCCAAAGTTGTGTGCGCCCGCTGGACCTTGTGGCGCGCCTGGGCGGAGATGAATTTGCCATTCTGATGGAACGCGTTCCGGATGTTGGCGCGGCTCTGGCTGTCGGGCGGCGCATCCGCGAAGCCCTCGACCGGCCTTTTGAACTTTCGCAAGGCAACGCGAAAGTGTCGGGAAGCATTGGTCTGGCGCACAGCAGCGCGGAGGCCAAATCGGTCGATGAAATTGTTCACAAGGCCGACATCGCCATGTATAAGGCCAAACAAGCGGGCAAGAATCGGATTATTGTGTTCGAATCGGAAGACTTTCAGGAAACGCAGGATTTGACCTAGGTCTCATAGGTCCCATCGGTCCAACAAATCCCATTTTCTTAAGGGCGCTGTCTGCCTGGGGCGTGGGAGGGCTGCGTTTCGGCGCGCGTTTGAAGCAGGTGAACCCACAGGAAATCGTTCATCTTCAGGTTCAACAGCATCGCGGGATAAGCGAACCATTGCGTGTTTTGCGGGACATAAATCGAGTCGTTGATAGGCGCGGGCAACATGCGCGCCCCGAATGGCACGGGACCGCCGGCGGTGAGCGCCTCGAAACGATGCGTCTGCATGAGCCACATTTCTTCCTCAGGCGAATAGAGCGCATACAAGTTGGGCTGCTCAGCGGGTGTTCGGAAGAAGATGTAATAGTAATCAATAAACGATTGGCTGGAGCCGAAAATCTGGACGGCCAATCCCGCTGCCAGCATCACGGGAACAGCCATGCGAATCCAGGGTTTGCGCGGAGGGCGCAGGAGCGGCGCCAGTCCGAGCACGAGCGGGGCGTGCAACTGCGCGATGTGCCGCGGACCCCAGCACCATCCGCCCGGCCAATTTTGCCATTTGCACATCAGAACGAAAAACACGCCGCACGCCAGACCCGCCGCCCAGGCGAATACGGGACGTTCGCGCCCGAGCCGTCCGAAGCCGAAGAGCGCCAGCGCAAGCGGCGGCGAAAAGAAGAAAATCCCCTTGCCGGGGCTGCATAAAAATCCGTGCAGCCCGATGAAGAACGGGGTTGCGAATTGCACGCCCTCGGGCTGGTCGGCGTAGCCCGTTTCGCCTGCCCCGCCGAAACACCAAGCGTCGAAAAGCATTTTGCCCGCGAGCGCCGCGAGAACGGGCGCGAGGAAAAGCGCGAGGTGCGTCCAGCCCCGGGCGCGGCGCAAGCGAAGGGGGCAAATCCCCTTGCGCGCGATCAATCCCGGAAACGCAAGCAGTCCGGCGCCGATGGAAATTCCAGGCAAAAAGAGCGGGAAATCGACGCGCGTCCACACACCGGCGGCGCACGCCAATCCCGCCAGCAACGGCCAGCGGGCTTTGCCGTCGCCAGCCGATTGCTCGTCGTCGTGCCAGCGCAAGAGCGCGGCCAGCGCCGCCATCAACCACAGCGCCGCGAGCGGCTCGGTGAAAAATGTTTTGCTATGCGGCAGGGCGTGTGTCGCCAGCGCGTAGGCAAGCGCCGTGATCCACGCCGCGCGCCGGTCGCCCCCCGCCAGCCGCAATGCCATCAACCAGACAAGCGCCGCCGTCGCCGCGGTCACGAGGCTGTTGAACCCGAGCGCCACCCACAGCCGATTCCACACGGCGTCCGCCGATCCGTCGTGATTTTGAATTGTGGGCCATACGCGCGAGAGAATAGCCGCATCCGAAACCAGAGGCCGCGTCAAGCGCGCCAGGCCGTAGAGCGGCGTCGCGAGTAGTGGCTGAAGCGGCGGATACTGCGGATATTGATGTCCGCCTCGCCCGGCGCGCGTGGCGAATCCCCCAAGCGGCTCGATGTGGAATTCGCCCCGCCGGGCAATGGATTCGGTGAGCCGGAAAAGGATTTCCTCATCGGGTGAATACAAATGTCCGCTCGCCACAAGCAGGCACGCGATCCAGACGATGACGGCGCAAGCGAGCGCCTGTGACCCGGCTGAGGAAAAAAGCCGTTTTTTGAAAGGGGAATGCACTTTTTTTCGTTTCGCGCCTTAATATAGTAGGGAAAGGGCAGTTTGCGGCTCGCCAATACGAACGCCGCCGCGAAAGGCATCATTGGCGCAACCGGCTGGCTTTTCAATGGCGACTTCTTCCGCGGTTGATTCGGGCCACCCGGCCCGGCTGTTTGACCCGGTCTTTCAAACAGTTTTCAATTCATCAGGATTCCTGGTTGAATCCCGCGGGCATGAGGACTAGCCATATTGACTTGACAAGGGCCGCCGCTGACCTGCCACGGGTTCGCCACTGCATCTTGGCCGCCCCGTCCCTTGTTGACGTAACCGCTTTCAAGGAAGTCTGTTTCTACCAATGCAAACCTCCAGTGAATTGGTCTGGCGGGCCGTCCGGCGTCAGAATCCTGAACGTCTTCCGCGCGATCTTTGGACCCTTCCGGCAACGGAAAATCTGCGCGGGGCGGAATTGGATGCGCTGCGCCGGCAGTTTCCGCTCGATATTGCGCGCGTGGGCTATCATTCGCCTGTCGGCGATGGGCGTTTCTCGCTCGGGCGCTGGCGCGACGAATGGGGCGCCACCTGGGAAACGCGCCAGGAAGGCATCCTCGGCCTGGTCGCTGAATATCCTTTTGCGGATTGGTCCGCGCTGAGCCATTGGAAGCCGCCGCTCGATCTGGCCGATAAAGGTTTCGAGTCCGCCGCGCGCGAAATCCGCGAAGCCGGAACCCTTTTCAAGCAGGGCGGCGATATGACGCTGTTTCACCGCCTTACCTGGCTGCGGCCCGAGGAACTCCTCTATATGGACTTTCTCGAAGACCCGCCCGAGTTGCGCGCGCTCTTTGACGCCGTGGTGGAATACAACTCGCGCCGCCTCGACGCCTGGCTTCAATTTGACTATGAAGGCATTCACACCTACGACGACTGGGGCGGACAAACGGCCATGCTCATCGACCCCGATCTGTGGCGCGAGCGCTTCAAACCGGTCTATGCCGATTGGTTTGGGCGCATCCACAAAACGGGGCGCCTGGTCTTTTTCCACAGCGACGGATGGATTCTGCCGATTATCGAGGACCTGATCGAGATCGGCGTTGATGCGATCAACTGCCAGGTGGCCGTGATGGGCGAAGAAACGCTGGCCGAACAATATGGCGGACGGATTTGCTTCTGGGGCGAACTCGACCGCCAGCAAACCCTGCCGCGCGGAACGCCGGATGAAGTTGCAGCAGCGGCGGAAAACATGCTGCGGCTTTTCGCGCGTCCCGAAGGCGGTTTCATCGCGCAATTCGAGGTGGGGCCGGACGTTCCACCTGCGAATTTTCGCCGTGGATTCGAGACGATGGCGCGCTGGCGTTCGCCGAATAATGGAAACGGAAGCTAAGAAGAATTAGAAGAAGAAGAGGAAGATTATACCACGAAAAACGCGAAAAGAACGAAAGAAGAAAGAAGTCCCATTTCGTTTTTTTGAACTTTTCGCGGTTAATTCTTTGTGGTGCGCCCGGAGGGACTCGAACCCCCAACCGTGCGGTCCGAAGCCGCATGCTCTATCCAATTGAGCTACGGGCGCACACCGCCCGAAAAAATCCGCCGGAACGCCGGGGAATCTTCGGGGCAGCCAATACACCCCGTCTGCCCAAAATCTGGCAAGAGGAATCCCCAAAAGGCCGTGGGGCGGCTGCGAGATCTCCTGAAAGTTGCATAGGTCCGTAATTCAATCTTTAGATTGTCCTCGGAATACCTCTCGAGAAGAAAGACAAACTGAAGTTTGAACTACGAACAATGGGGCTTTCGCCTGTCACTTTTAGGAGTTCCTGTTGTGCGATTTTGCGACTGGCGATGACAGGTGTGTCTGCCAGCGACTTGACCTTTCTCCATTCTGTTGTATTCCTTGCGATGGGGCGGAATTGCCTTTTGCAAGCCAGACCGCCCAGAGAAAGGGAGGAAGGGAGGAACTGTTTATGCCTCGAACCCAGGCAGCGTCCACTGCCGAGTCCAAGTCTGCCGCGCCCGCCGCCGCCACTTCAACAGCAGCAGTGGCCGCAGATGTGCCCGCCGCTCCCAAGCGCAAAGCCGTCAGGGCCAGGCGCGCGAAAAAACCGTCCGACAAGTCCGACCCGTCTGGCCCATCCGACAAGTCTGAGAAGTCCGACTCGTCCGAACCGCCCGCTGCGCCTTGTCCGGAATGGATTCAGCGCATCGAGCGCCTATACGACCGCGCCGAGGCCTTGCTCGCCGCCTGGATGGGCGCGTTCTGGATGCCGCCGCCCGGCGAAGCGTTTGCCGAGTTGTCAGAGGATTTGCCCGGCAACGACGCGCCGTCTGGCACCTCGGGAGTTGCGCCTGCCGCCGGTCTGTATCCCCCGGGCCTGGATGCCCCCCTGCGCGAGCCACCTGCGCTCCGCGATCTCTCCGCCGCTCTTATCTGCCTGCGCCGCATTCAGGACGCCCGGATCGCCCTGGATCGCGGACTTCTCGATCCCAGCGCCAATCCAGCAGCAGGAGGTTCCCCCAATGGAGACGAGGGAAATGGAATTGATATTAACACTCTCCACACAGCAGTTTCTCGAGTATTGCGCCCAGGCTCCTCCGCGCAGGCGGAAGACCTTGATGAAGACCCGCTGCGCGATTGACACGCGCTTGTTCGCGGAGTGGTTTTTTCCGCATCATTGCCGGCTGGAATTTTCGCCGTTTCATTGCGATCTGCTCGCCACGCATCCCGGTCCGCAGGCGGCCGCCTCGCTCGCCGAACGCCAAGGCCGCCGCCTCGCCGTGGCCGCCCCGCGCGGAGCGGCGAAAACGACCGTCGTCTCGCTCATTCTCACGCTTCATGACATCCTTTACCGTTTCGAGCAATACATCGTCCTGATTTCGGCCACGCTCAAACAAGCGGCGCAGCGGCTGCGCAATCTGCGGGCGGAAATCATCAACAATGAACGCTTGCGCACCGTGTTTCGGCGCGAACTCGAACGCGCGGGGCCGTTTCGCGCCCAGACGATGACGGTCAATCAGGTCCAGATGGACGTTTTTGGCTGCGGGGCGGAAATCCGAGGTCTTTCAAGTGGTCCCTGGCGTCCGACGCGCATCATCCTCGACGACGCCGAAGACAGCGAGGCGGTCGAGTCGCCGACGCAGCGTGAAAAACTGGCCGATTGGTTCCATGAAGTGGTTGAGAACCTCGGCGATCGCTATACCAACCTCGAAGTGATCGGCACGATCCTTCACCCGGAAAGCCTTCTGGCAAATCTGCTTCGGCGTCCGGACTTCGAGGCGCGGCGCTACCGGTCGATCGAGGCGTTCAGCCCGCGCGCTGACTTATGGGCCGAATGGCGGCGGCGGTTTGTCGATCTTTCGAATCCGCGCCGAATCGAGGCGGCGCGGCGCTACTTTCGCGTCAATCGCGAGGCCATGCTCGCCGGAACGCGCATCCTGTGGCCTGCTAAAGAGACATATTATGATTTGATGGTCCAACTGGCCACGCGCGGGCGCCGGGCGTTTTACCAGGAAAAACAAAATGAACCGCTCGGGGCGGGGGCGGCGGTGTTCGACGCCGAGGGCGTGGCGCGGTTCCGGCGCGTCGAAGGCGAACTTGTCCTGACGGCGTCCGCAGTGGCGGCCGGCGGAGTATTGCTAAACGCGCGCGCACCCGATCCGTTTGCGGCCAATGAGTCCCATGCTGCCTCGTGCTTGTCTGAAAACCAGGGAAAAAAACATGGACGAGACGTCCAAGCCACCGGTGGCAATCCGTCAATGTCAAGCAGCCAGGCGGGCGGGCCGCGGCGTGTGGCGCTCGATTCGCTGCGGATCGTTGCGTTTCTCGATCCGGCGCTCGGACGCGGCGCGGGCGGAGGAGGGGG
>CAYUNT010000178.1:0-9617 GCA_964446285.1 uncultured Candidatus Sumerlaeota bacterium
TTCAGCCCTTCAGGCCTTGTGCACAGGCTCACGAGTTGCTGAAATGCAAAGCCCCATGCATCCCCCTATAAACCCGTGAGAAGCATTTGCGGAATTGTCCTGCCCCTCGTTCTCCCTGCCGCCGCACGCCGCTTGACCGCGTGAAAGGGAAGGAGGAGAATGAATATCAGAGCGCCTGAAGGGTGTTCGTCTTGTAAGGTGCTCGTCTTGCAGTCTGCGGTCCAGATCAGCCGGTGAAGAGGAGTCGCTTGACCATGTCCGCTTCCCAGCCTCCGCGTTCGTCTCAGCCTTCGCAACCCTCCCCGACTTCGCAATCTCCCCAGTCCGCGCAATCGCTTAAACACCCTCCGTCTGTTCCTTCACGCCAATTCCCGCCGCCGGGAGCGGAGTTGAGCGCGGAGTATTTTGAGGCTATGTTCGCGCGCTGGAAGGAAAATCCGGAGTCGGTGGATGCGAGCTGGCGGGCGTTTTTCGCGGGATTTGAACTCGGGCTGGACCCGAGCGGTATTTGGGCAGGAAGAGAAAATCTTGGACGGGAGGCCCAGGCCATAGGAAATCTTGGACGAGACGTCCAAGCCACCGGAATTCTTGAGCAGGATGCCCAAGCCACCCGAGTTTTTCCCACGAGCGCCGGGGCGGATGGGAGGTGCGCCGAGGCAGAACGGGCGGCCGCCGAGCAAGCAGCGGCGCAATCGAGCGTCGCCAGCCTGATTTTCGCCTACCGCAATCTCGGCCATCTGATTGCGAATCTCGACCCGCTCGGCGATAACCGCACCTCGCACCCGGACCTCGAATTGGACCGTTTCGGCCTTACGCAAGCCGATCTCGACCGTGTGTTCGACACAGGCCACCTGAAAGGCCCCAAACGCGCCACGTTGCGCGAAATTATCGAAATTTTGCGCGGCACCTACTGCGGAACCCTCGCCGTCGAATACATTCACATCCAGGACGTGAACTTGCGTCGGTGGTTGCAGCGGGCGATGGAACCCACGCGCAATCGCCCGGGATTTTCGCGCGAAAAGAAAATGGCCATTCTCCGCTCGCTCACGGACGCCGAGCTTTTCGAGACCTTCATGCACACGCGCTATCCGGGCCAGAAGCGCTTCTCGCTCGAAGGCGCGGAGTCGATCATCGCGGCGCTTCGGGCGATTGTCGAGCTTTCGCCCGAACTGGGAATCTCGGAACTCGTGATGTCGATGGCGCATCGCGGGCGCCTCAACGTCCTGGCGAACGTTCTGCAAAAGTCCTACCCCGCGATTTTCGCCGAGTTTGACGACAATTTTCCGCCGGGGTCCGTGGCGGGCGACGGCGACGTTCGCTATCACAAGGGCTACAGTTCAGACGCCATCACGGAATCGGGCCGCCTGATTCACCTGACGCTGACGGCCAATCCAAGCCACCTCGAGGTGGTGGGGCCGGTGACGCTCGGGCGGACGCGCGCCAAGCAGCGCCAGTGCGACGACACCGAGGGGCGGCGCAAGGTGATTCCGCTGCTCATCCACGGCGACGCGGCGTTTGTCGGGCAGGGATTGGTGGCCGAAACGCTCAACCTCTCGCGCCTGACCGGATACAAAACCGGCGGGACGATTCACATCATTATCAACAATCAGATCGGCTTCACGACGCTGCCGAATGAGGCGCGTTCGACTCGCTATGTGACGGACGCGATGAAGATGCTCGATGCGCCGATTTTCCATGTGAATGGCGACGATCCCGAGGCGGTGGTCCACGCGGCGGAGATGGCGCTGCGGTTCCGCCAGGAATTCGGGCGCGATGTGGCGCTCGACGTCGTTTGCTACCGCCGCCACGGCCACAACGAGGGTGACGAACCGGCCCTGACGCAGCCCATCATGTATAAGAGGATTCAAAACCATCCATCTACGCGCCGAATCTACGCGCAAAGCCTCGTCGAGCGCGGCGAGTTGAAAGAAGAAGATTCCGCGCGCCTGGCAAAGGAATTCGAGTCGCGCCTGCTCGAAGCCGCCGAAGAAGTGAAACGTGCGGCGGGCGCCGAACCCCTTGCGCCGTCGTTCGAGGTGCTTTGGCAGGGCTTGCGCGAGCCGTATTCCGACGCTCCGGTCAAAACAAATGTCACGCACGGCCAATTGATCGAAGTGGCGCGTGGGCTGACGACAGTTCCGCCTGGTTTTTCGGTGAACACGAAAGTGGGCCGCCTCCTCGCGCCACGCATGAAAGCCATCGAGGAGCGTGGCGAGGTCGATTGGCCGTTTGCCGAGTTGCTCGCCTTCGGGACGCTGCTTTGCGAAGGCGTGCCTGTGCGCCTGAGCGGCCAGGACAGCGTGCGCGGAACGTTTTCGCAGCGCCACGCCACCTGGCAAGACACCGAAACACAAGCGCCCCACACGCCGCTCAACGCCATCCGCCCCGAGGGACTTCAGGCGAAATTCTGCGTCTATAACAGCCCCCTCAGCGAGGCCGCCGTCCTCGGATTTGAATACGGATACTCGCTTTCCGAGCCTCGGATGCTGATCCTTTGGGAGGCGCAATTTGGCGATTTCGCGAACGGCGCGCAAGTGATTGTCGATCAGTTCCTCGTCAGTTCCGAGTCGAAATGGCACCGCACGAGCTCGCTCGTGATGCTCCTGCCGCACGGCTACGAAGGTCAGGGTCCGGAACACTCGAACGCCTACCTCGAACGCTATTTGATGGGGTGCGCCGAGAACAATATCCAGGTATGCAATCTGACGACGCCCGCGCAGTATTTCCACGCGCTTCGCCGCCAGATGCGCCGTCCGTTCCGCCGCCCGCTCATCGTGATGGCGCCCAAAAGCCTCCTGCGCCACAAAAAGGCCGTTTCGCCAGTGGACGCGCTGATCGAAGGGCGCTTCGAGGAAGTGATCGACGATCCGGCCGTGCCCGATGCGCTTTCGCCCGAGCGCGTCCGCCGCATCGTTTTTTGCAGCGGAAAACTCTATTACGACCTCATCGACTACCGCGAGAAAAACGCCATCGGCGATTCAGCCGTCGTGCGCGTCGAACAGTTTTATCCCTATCCCGAGGCGGCCATGCGCGCCATCGCCGCGCGCTATCCGGCGGCGCAAGAGGTCGTCTGGACGCAGGAAGAACCGCAAAATCGCGGCGGGTGGACGTTTATGCTGCCGCGTCTGCTCGATCTGTTCGGGAGCGCCCGGCTGCGTTACGGCGGACGCCCTCCGAGCGCCAGTCCGGCGGTGGCGTCGCTGCGGATGCACAAAATCGAACAGGAATGGGTGGTGCGCCAGACCTTCGGCGGCCCCGAAGGCGAATGGCGCGTGCCCTTCTGGACACCCTCACGCCGCCCCGCGCAATGATCGGGATTGCCCGCGCGCGCGATTCGAATCATGCTGAGAAACCAGAACCGGTGCGCGAAATGATTCCGCATCGCAATTTCGCTTTGTATTGCGCCGTGGAGATAACCAGCCATGATTATTGACGTGAAAGTTCCGCACGTTGGCGAGTCGATTACGGAAGGCGTCCTTTCCACCTGGACGCGGGCGGATGGTGACATTGTCCAGCGCGAGGACCAACTCTTCGAGCTCGAGACGGACAAAATCACAATGCCGATCCTGGCCGAGCAGGCCGGGCGGCTCTCGATCCAGGTGAAGGAAGGCTCGACGGTGGCCATCGGGCAAGTGGTGGCCACGATCGACACGGCGGCAGTGGAATCAGCGGAAGGCGGCGCACCATCCGCCCCGGACGCGGCCAAGGGGGCGCAAGAAGAGGAACAAGGTTTGTTCGGTCCGAGCCATTCAATGTCCGCGGCGCCCAAGGCGGCTTCCGTTGCGGCGGGTTCACCAGCGGCGGCATCGGCTTCCGCTGCGGCGGCGGACGATGAAGGCGCTGGCGGAGCAGCGGTGGGCGCGCTATCGCCCGCGGTGCGGCGGCTTCTCGAAGAACATCAAATCCCGGCCTCCGCCGTCGCCGGAACAGGCAAGGAAGGCCGCATCACCAAGGCGGACGTCTTGAAATACGTCGAAGAGCATCCCGCCCCAAGCGCGACGGCCCGCGCGCCAAAGCCCGGAGTGGTTCCTCCGGTTGCCGCCCCTAAATGCGCCGCCCCGGAAGACGCGGCGCTTCGCCAGACCCGCAAGCCCATGAGTCAGATGCGAAAACGCATCGCCCAGCGCCTGCTGGAAGCCACGCAGCAAACGGCGCTCGTCACCACATTTACCGAGGCGGACATGTCGCGCGTTTTGGCCCTGCGTGAACAATGGGGGCCGAAGTTCCAGGAGAAATACGGCATACGGCTTGGCCTGATGGGATTCATGGTCAAGGCTGTAGTCGATGCGCTCAAGTTCATGCCCGATCTCAACGCGCGCATTGACGGCGACGACATTGTTTATTTCAAGTATTATGACGTCGGAATCGCGGTCTCGACGGAAAATGGCCTTCTCGTGCCCGTCGTGCGCGACGCCGATGCGCTTAGTCTGGCGCAAATCGAACAGCGCATTGCCGAATTGGCCGCGCGCGGCCGCGAACGGACTATCACCCTCGATGAACTGACGGGCGGCGTCATCAGCATCACAAACGGCGGCGTGTTCGGATCGCTCCTCTCGACGCCGATTCCCAATCCGCCGCAGAGCGCCATCGTCGGAATGCACGCCATCACGCGCCGCCCCGTGGCTGTGGGCGACCGCGTGGAAATCCGCCCGATGATGTATCTGGCGCTTTCCTACGACCACCGCCTTGTGGACGGACGCGAAGGCGTGTTGTTCCTCAAACGCGTGGCCGAATGCCTCGAAAATCCAGAGCGAATCTGGATGGAAATCTAGCAGACTACGTTTTTCCGCGGGAGCATATCAATGCTTCGACGACTCCAAATTCAGAAATTCAAGTCACTGGGAACCAGAGAGCCACTTGATGTTCCTCTCGGGCGGATGACAGTGGTTTTTGGCCCCAATGCCTCGGGAAAAAGCAACTTGCTCGAAGCCATTCAGGCGCTTTCGCGAATTGGAACCTCAAGAACCCTAAGCGAGGCGTTTTCCGATCCGATTCGTGGTTATCCGATAGAGTATTTCGCCCTGCCCGAAGAAGGATTGCCGGGTTTTCTGAATCAGAAACGGGCAGAACTCGCCTTGACGGGAGATATTGATACGGGCAAGCAACAGTATCGTTATGAAATATCCGTGAACATCCGCCCTGCATCTGCGGAACTCTCCATATTGAGTGAAAACCTCATCCGATGCAAAGGGTGGAAGAAAACATCCAATAGACCCTCAATCGAGACGCGCGACGATGAAATTGTAATTCGAAGGAAAATCGACGGCACCCCAAAAGTCCGCAGGGAAAAAATCGGGCTGAAGTATGCCGTTCTATCGGACGCCCGATTCGACCGTCCTGATTTTCTGGAAATAGCCCGAGTTCGTGGGGAAATGCAAAAGTGGCGAGTGTACTATCTCGATCCTCGAACCGCAATGCGCCGGGCGCTGCCGCCGGCGGAGGTGGATGACATCGGGGTTTTAGGCGACAAGTTGCCCCAGTTCCTATACCGCCTTCACGCGAGCAAGCCCAAGCATTTTGATGCGGCGAAACGAACACTTCGCGCGCTGGTTCCTGGAGTCGAAGACCTTCGGGTCGATTTAGATCAGCGGCGCGGAACGCTTGATATCATGATTCGCCAGGATGGAGTAGAGTATTCCTCTCGAATCATGTCGGAAGGCACATTGCGCGTGCTGGGGCTTTGTGCGCTGGCTGTGAACCCCTGGAGCGGGAGCTTGATCGCCTTCGAGGAACCGGAAAACGGAGTTCATCCCCGGCGTTTGGAGCAGATAGTTGACTTGTTGCTTTACCTGGCATTTGAGCGGGATGATTCTCCCCAGGTCATTGTCACCACGCATTCTCCAATCTTTTGCGATTGCCTGCTGTCGCGTATGAACACGCATCCCAATGCGGCGGAAATCCTGTTTTTGCATGCCCGGCGGCGCAACGGGACCTCGGAAATCGTTCGCTTTGAAGATCAGGAAGAATTGTCCAGAGCAACGATTGATGCCGCGCTGGATGATTCCAGCCGCGAAGCGCCTTTTCAGCATCTGGCTCTCCGGGGACTCTGCGAATAATGAGCGCACATATTTCCATTATCCTGTTCGCCGAAGACATCGCGCACGAAAAATTCATTGAGGCGCTTGTGCGGCGGATTGCCCGGGAAGGGGGCGTTTTATTGGATTTTCGTGTTCGGGTCGCCCGGGGAGGCCATGGCAAGGTCCTGGCTGAGTTCATGGATTTCCAAAGAGAATGCCTGAAATTCAAAATTCTCGGCAAACCGGACCTGGCGGTTGCCGCCATTGACGCAAATTGCAAAGGCTATCAGGAAGCCAGGCGATCCGTTGAAGAAAAAATCGAAAAAGACTTTCAGGGGCGGGTCGTGATTGCATGCCCCTCGCCTCATATTGAGCGGTGGTATCTGGCCGATCCGGATGCGATTTTCCGCATCCTTGGAGTCCGGCCCAATGTGGGAAAAACCAAGTGCGAGCGGGACTATTACAAGCAATTGCTAAAAAATGCAGCTAAAAAAGGTGAAACCCCTTCTCCTTTGGGTGGCATTGAACTGGCGCCGGATATTGTTCAGGAAATGGACTTGTTCAAGGCAGGGAAAATGGATGGCAGTTTCAAGCATTTCCACGATGATTTGCAGAAAGCCTTCAAGAGATTCAAAGGCGTGAATTCATGACTGAACATAAAAAAACATTCGATGTCGCGATTCTTGGTGCGGGGCCGGGCGGATATGTGGCGGCATTGCGGGCGGCGCAGCTAAATTCGTCTGTGGCGCTTATCGACCGGCGTGCCGCCCTCGGCGGGACGTGCTTGAACGTGGGCTGCATCCCCAGCAAGGCGCTGCTTGAATCGAGCGAGTGGTTTCATCATCTGGCGGGCGGGGCGTTCGCCGCGCACGGAATCGATTTCGACGGCGCGCCGCGCATCGACATCGCCCGCATGATGGCGCGCAAAGACCGCATCGTGAAGGAACTAACAGACGGCCTGCGGTTCCTGATGAAAAAACGCGGCGTGACGGTGCTTCAGGGCGAGGGAAAACTGGTGGCGCGTGACCGTTTAGCGGTGCGCGGCGAGGATGGCGCAAGCACCGAAATCCAGGCGAAATCCATCATCCTCGCCGCAGGCAGCGCACCCGTCGCGCTCCCCTTCCTGCCGTTCAACGGAACCACCGTCGTGAGTTCCACTGAGGCGCTGTCGTTCCCCGCCATTCCCAGGCGCCTGGCCGTGATTGGAGCGGGCGCGGTGGGCCTCGAACTCGGAAGCGTGTGGCGGCGGCTCGGGGCGGAGGTCGAGGTGTTCGAGATGCTCCCGCGCATCGTGCCCTGGGCAGACGCGCAGACGGCGAAGGTGCTCGAACGCGCCCTCGTGCGCCAGGGCATGCGCATTCACCTGAACGTAAAAGTCACGGGCGCGGAAGTGGGCGCGGCGGCGGAAGCGGCGAACGCCGCGCAAGTGCGCCTTACGATCGAAAACGCCGAAGGCGCGCGCGAGGAATCCACATTCGACCGCGTGCTGGTGGCGGTGGGGCGGCGGCCTGCCTCGCAGGGGCTTGGGCTAGAGGCGGCGGGCGTCGCCGCGGACGCGCGCGGGCAAATCCCGGTGGATGCGCGTTTTCAGACGAATGTGCCCGGCATCTACGCGATCGGCGATCTCATCCGCGGCCCCATGCTGGCGCACAAGGCCGAAGAGGAAGGCGCGGCGGTGGCGGAGATTTTGGCGGGCAAAAAGGCGCATGTGAATTACGACGCGATGCCCAACGCGATTTACACCGCGCCCGAACTCGCCTCCGCCGGATTGACCGAGGAGGAAGTGAAATCGCGCGGGATAAATTACAAAACTGGCATATTTCTTTTTCGCGCGAACGGACGCGCCAAGACGCTCAGCGAATTTGACGGCCATGTAAAAATCCTGGCCGATGCCGCCTCGGACCGCGTGCTCGGGGTTCACATGGTGGGGCCGCGCGCCTCGGACCTTATCGCGGAAGCCGTGGTGGCGCTTGAGTTTCAGGCGAGCGCCGAAGACCTCGCGCGCACGTTCCACGCCCATCCGACCCTCTCGGAAACCCTCAAGGAAGCCGCCATGGCCGTGGATGGCCGCGCCATTCACGGGTAGTTTTGACAGCACGCATCTCACATTTATGGAAGGAATGCTGTTTGCTGTGCTCCTGGGAAAAGGAACGGGGGCATGGAGTAACGCCGCATCCCAAGGCGCACGATTCTGAGGAGAAATTCAATATGCCGCAACCTCTTTCTGAACAAGCCCGTAACATTCTGGCACTTATTGCTCAGGGGCATGGGTATGATGCTATTCTTCAACGCCTGCCGAATTGCACATTGCGAGATATTATGGCAGCGGCGCAAGAAGCCCTGAACAAGACCGTGGATGAGCCTGCTCAAGTGCATTCTTTTCCGGCTCCATCCAATGTCGCAAAAACCAATGAAAGAGCAGAGCGATACGCCAGAAATTATGAGGCTTGGTCCGCTGAAGAAGACAAAGACTTGCAACGTATGGTCGCAATGGGAGTGGCGCCTTTGGAAATTGGAAGGCGCCTGCGCCGCAGGCCAAGGAAAGTATTGGAGCGCCTGGCTACTCTCTCGATAGATCCGGCAACGGCCGCCTCGTCGGCGAGGCCCGTGGCGCCAGCGCGCTCTGGCGCTCCCTGGACACCGGAGGAAGAAGTTCAGCTGGAACAGAGTTTTCGACAAGGAATTCCTTTCGAGGAAATTGCCCAGCAGCATCAACGAAAAATAGGAGGCATTGTCAGCCGCCTTATTAAGATGGGATTAATTCAACCCGATGGCCCGAATGCCGTGGAAGGTTGACATATTCTATCTCGTCGGCGAAGCCGTGGTGGCGTTTGAGTTTCAGGCGAGCGCCGAAGACCTCGCGCGCACGTTCCACGCCCACCCAACCCTCTCGGAAACCCTCAAGGAAGCCGCCATGGCCGTGGATGGCCGCGCCATTCACGGATAATTGTCAAAGCCACAACGCAACCGCGGAAATTGCGGATTGCAAAATCCGCCCCTGAATGGGATGCAACTATTGGAGGACGTTCCCTGCTCCGGGGAAGGAAGGGCATCCTTGAAGAGGAGGAGATGCGATCATGAGCGCAATTCGCATCGTATTTATCGGAGTGGATAAAAGGGAATTATGGGAGTGGCTTAAGGCGCTAGAGCCAGACGTTGAGGCGCTGGCGGCAAGCGACCTGGAGGAGTTGCGCTCGCGCCTTGGAATGATTGAACCGGATTTGGTTGTTGTGAACGTGGCGGCAACATCTGGGGGGGTGGCAGCGGCGCGCGCCATTTTGGGGGCGGACCCCAGGTGGGAAAAGACTCCGGTGTTTGCACTGGCCGGGCCGGGCGAGGCGCTGGACGCTTCCACTGGAGAGCCTGCGCCGGGGCATCCGGATTATGTTTTGAGCCGTGGCTCGCGCGTCGAGAACTGGAACTGGGCCATTCAAACGTATTTTCAGGCGAATAGCCTGCGCGTGCGCGCCAAGCGATTTCCCCTGGCGCGGCTTCAGCCAAAAGACGCCTGGAATCAGGCAGCGATGGAATCTAAAGCGCGTGACGAGCCGTCACTTCGGCCTGTGCCTATGGCCCCCGAGCCGGCCCCTGCTCCCGCAC
>CAYUNT010000179.1:0-9355 GCA_964446285.1 uncultured Candidatus Sumerlaeota bacterium
GACCTGGAGGTCTGCCCCGCCCTTAATTCCGCGATCAAGGTTTGCATACACTGATTACAGAGGCAGCGTTCTGATCAGCCCCATGCGGTTGCGATATAACAGCACGGCGTCCAGAATGGAAACCGTTCCGTCGCCGTTCATGTCGTAACGCAGGTCGTCTCGCAGGAACGGCGCTTCCGTGTCATTGAGCAGCGCGTCATACAACGCCGTGGCGTCGTCTTCGTTCCAGGTTCCATTGCCGTCGAAATCGAGGAACGCGGGAACGCTATTGGGATTGGCGGGATCGGAGCCATTGGCCTGTTCGTAGGCATCGCTGAGTCCGTCGCAATCAAAGTCGCCGGGGCAGGGGCCGGGCGTCATAGTGGGCGTCGGACTGGACGAAACCGTCGGCTCGATGGATGGAGTCGGCTCGATGGAGGCCGTAGGTTCGACCGAGGGAGTCGGGCTGACGCTGGCAGTTGGCGACGGGCCGGGAGTTGCCGTTTCTGTCGGACGTGGGGATTCGGTTTCAGTCGGCGCGGGGGGTTCGGTCACTGTAGGTTCCGGCGTCTGACTCGGGGTTGGCGCAGGGGTTGCGCTTTCCGTCGGGCGAGGCGTCGCGCTTTCAGTTGGCGCGGGCGATTCGCTTGGCGTTGGCGCCGGAGTTTCCGTTGGAACCTCAGGCGTGGCCGTTTCCGTTGGCCGCGGCGTTTCGCTCTCTGTGGGGGCGGGCGATTCGCTTGGCGTTGGCGCCGGAGTTTCCGTTGGAACCTCAGGCGTGGCCGTTTCCGTTGGCCGCGGCGTTTCGCTCTCGGTTGGCGCGGGGGATTCGGAAGCCGTAGGTTCCGGCGTAGGACTCAGCGTCGGCGCCGGAGATTCGCTCGCTGTTGGCGCCGGTGTGGAAGTCAGCGATGGGCTTGGCGTTTCCGACGGCGCCGGAGTAGCGATTTCTGTGGGCGAAACGCTCGGCGTGGGCGTCGGCATTTCGACCGCCAGCGCACGCACGCTTTTGCTCTCGTCCATTCCCATCGCGAGCGGATTGTCGTATGCCTTGCCGGGTGGAATTTCTCCCTGCAAGGCAATCCAGCCGCCGAATTGCCATCCCAGATCGAATTGCGCCGTCAGCGTGACCGTCGTGCCATACGAATAGGTGCTGAGAAGCGGATCGATATTGACCGTGCCATGTTCCGCTTCGGCCACCAGCGTGAAGGCCGCTTCCGCGAAATGCCCGGTCACCTCTTTATTTCCATCCATAGTCAGGACGAGCGGATTGTCGCCTTCGTGTCCGGAGGGCACATCACCGCTCCAATGCGTAAAGACCACGCCGTCTTCGGATTTTGGAATCAGGAGAACTTCCGAGCCTGGGGCATAGGCGGGCAGATCGGGCAGGGCCGACACAACGCCGCCTCCGACGGCCTCAATGTGGAGCGTCCACCATCCAGGCTGGTCGGGCGAAGGCGAAGGTGAGATGGCGGGCGTGGGTGAAACAGTCGGAGTGGGCGAGGCAATGTTCGTGGTCCAGACCTCGAAGGCCATGTCCATCGGCACGCCTTCCAACCGATGCCCGGCGGGCCAGAAGTGCTCGGGCCAGTTGATGCCATCCACACTGCGGGCCGCCGCCGCGCCATTTTGCGTCTCGCTGTTGAGCCAGCCCCATTTGTATTGCACAGCGTCCGTCATGAATACGGCCTGGATGCTGATGAAGTATTTTTCGCCCGGATTGACGCCCCATGCCGAGTTCAGCCAGGCCGTGTATTCGCATTCGTGCTCGTAGTGGCCCGGATTGTTCCATTGTTCGACCGCCGCCACCCACTTCTCGTTATAGTTGAAGCATTGTTCGTAGAAGAGAACTTCGCCGGGATGCGGCGCCGGAGATGGGATGTATTCAAACAGACTCAGGCGGAAATAGAGCGGCTTGTTCTCCGGCCACTCTGTGGTTCCAATGGGCTGGAACTGCATTCCAGGCGTAAGAACTTCCGCATTCGTGTTTTCCATGAATCCCGGATACGACCCCCACCATCGCAGCGTGAGAACCGGGAGTCCGTCCGCGCTTTGCCAGTCGTCGGCGACCTGGAGTCCGGGCGAGGTTGCCCTGTCGCGCCAGGCGAGGACGTCAAATCCGTCGGTCAGATTGGGCGGCTGCCATCCCTGGAGTGTGCCGGGAGTGGGCGAGATGGTTGGCGTGGGCGAAACGGTGGGCGATGGCGAAGGTGTTTCCGTGGGTGCCTCGCCAACTTCCATCGAGAAAGCCAAATCCAGCAGTTCGCCTTCGAGGCGATGCCCCAGCGGCCAAGTCTGCTCCGACCAGGTTGCGCCGTCGCTCGATAGCATGGCGGCGCTGTTCCATTGTTCGCTGGCGGCCGCCCAGGACCAGGGATACGCGGGCGCGGAGTCATACTGCGCCTGTATGCCGAGATAATAGAACAGGCTGTCGCCGGGCATCCAGGGTGTGGGCAGTTCGCATTCGTAATTGAACACATGGCAATAGTGGCCGGGATTGTCAAACTGCTCGAAGCTGCCGGCGTAGGTTTCGTGGTAATCCGTGCATATTTCCGAGGTGAGAATCTCGCCGGGATGCGGCGGGACGTCCTCGTCGGCGTAAGTGAACCATGCGAGTTTGAATTGGGCGGGCCGCCCGGCGGGCGGAAGCGTATGGCTGGTCGCCGTGTCCATCCAGCCGGAATAGAGGCCCTGCCATTGGATTTTTATGATAGGCAGCCCCGCGGCGGCTTGCCAGTCGTCGGCGGCCATTACTCCGAAGGCGGCGGTCAGCGGCATTCGCTGGCGGATTGAATTTTTTCCGCCCAAAACCACATAAGAGGAAATGCCGATGCCATCGAGGAAATTAACGCCCTGATTCCAGCGCACGAAACCGGGTGTGGCTGTGGGCGAGGGGGTGGGCGTGGGCGATAGCGAGGGAGGCTGCGAGGGCGTGGGACTCGGCGAAGCGGTTGGCGAGATCGAAGGCGTGGGGGTTGGCTCCAATTCGATCACCAGTTCAAACGCCAAATCCATTTTCTGGCCTGCGAGACGATGGCCGGCCGTATATGAATTCTCGATGAATATCTGTTCGTATTGCCGCAGCGCCCCGCGGCCCCACTGCGTTTCGGCGTTGAGCCAGCCCCACGGATAGGGCGGCTGATCGGCGAACAACGCCTGAATCGAAAGGAAATACGTGGTTCCGGCCGCTTGCTCCCAGGGCGCGTCCAAAAGCGCTTCGTAGGTGAATTCATGCTCGAAGGTTCCCGCGCCCGCCGGGATTGGCTCGCCGCCGTATTCCATGAACCAGGAACAGGTTTCGGAGGCCAAAACCGGGCCGGGTTCGAGTCCGTTTTCGGTCTCGACGGCCTCGCGCCATTCGATGAGGAAGGCGCTGGGGCGCGCCTGGGGCGGCGCGGCCACATCCGGATTCGAGGTGTCGTATCCGATATACGATCCCCACCAGCGGACTTTCAAAATCGGCTTTCCGTCGGGGCATTCCCAATCGTCGAACATCTTGCTGCCGCCGGAGCCGGATTCGAGAGTCCAGGAGGCGAGGTCCCAGCCGTCCGTGAGGTTCGGATCGCGCGCGATTTTGATGGCGGGATCGGGCGAAGGGGAGGGCGAGGGGCTGATCGTCGGCGAGCCTGCGGACGTGGGCGAGAGCGTCGGCCCCGGAGTTTCCGTGGCCATTTCGGTGGCAGTTGCGGTGGCAGTAACGGTGGATGAGGCTGTGGCGGTGGGCGCGGCGGTTTCCGTTATAGTAGGCGCGGCGGTTTCTGTGGCTGTGGGCATTTCGGTTCCCGTAAAGGTTGCCAAGGGAGTTTCGCTTGCCCAGGGAGTTGGCGTGACGATTGCGGTTAGGGTGGCAAATGGCGTTGCGGTTATAGTCGCTGTAACCATTTGGGTTTCTGTTGGCGAAATCGGCGGTTCCGGAGTCACTGTGACATCCGCGGCCATGATTCGGCCCTGCTCTTGCCCGCCGAGCAGTTCGAAGGCCATTCCCATCGGCTGGCCTTGCAAGCGATGCCCCTCCCCCCAGGCCAGTTCCGTGGCCGGATTCGCATCAATTTGAGAAATCGCCGGACCCAGTTGATTGGTTTCGCTGTTGAGCCATCCCCACGGCGTCGCCGGTTGAGACGACACATACATCGCCTGAATTCTCAGGTAATAGTTCGTCCCCTGCTGTTGCTGCCACGGCGTGGGAATCTGGCAGTCGTAGGCGAACTCGTGCTCATAGGTTGTCCCGCCTTGTGGCGAGGGGTGCGCGATCACCCCGTGGTAAGTTTCCGAATAATCAGTGGAGTCGAAATATCCAATAAGGGTTCCGGGCCGCGCGGGGGGACCGGCGTTGTATTGATACCAGCCGATGCGGAAGAAAGCGGGATGTTCTTGCGGCGGAGCCACAGGGGTGGATTGTTGCGAGGCATAGCCTATGTAAGAACCATACCAGCGGATTTGCTGGATGGGCGCGCCATCCGGGCATTGCCAATCGTCGTAAACAGCGAGGTCGGCCCCCTGCGGACTCGATCTATCTTCGGTATCGTATCCATCGGTCATGTTGGGGGCTTGGAGGATTTTTTGCAGGCCGCGCCAGCCGGTATCGTAACTGCTGAAGTCGCCAGCGAACCGGCCCTCCTCAGTCCCGGCGGACCTCACCCAATAATAGTATTGCTTTCCCGGAACAGCGGTTGTGTCGGAGAAGTGATCGCTCTGCTTCCAGGAAGTTCCGAGGGCGGTCTTGGAGCCATCCTGCGAATCCGCTCGATACACGCGGAAGTAGAGATCAGGGCTGGGCGGATTCCACTGGACATACACTTTATCGGAATAAGCGCCATCGCTGGCCGCCACGCCAGTGGGCGGGTAGGGGGCGCGCCAGCCCGCTTTGGCTGAATCCCATCCACTCACGCAGTAGCCATTGCGGTCCATTGCGGCGCAAACCCAATAGTAATAGAACTTGGCTGCCTCCGCCGAGGTGTCGCCGTATTCAAACTGCGGCGCCCAGGAAGTGAGGGGCGTGCGTTGATTTTCCGGCGCGTTTTGCGACAGCGCGCGATACAGCCGGTAGTATTTCGCATTGCCCGCCTGACCCCAGTTGACACGAATTTCTTCGGCGCTTGCGCCCAGACTGGCATGGAGATTGGGCGGCGCGGGCAGCGGTTTCCAGCCCGAATCCGCCGCGCTGAAGTCGCTTTGGTCTATGTTCGAGCATGCCTTTATCCGGTAGGAATACTCGACGCACCCCTCAGGCGGCGCATCGAAGAATCCTGTGCTATACACATCGCCGCTAATTTTTTTGTAAACAAGCCCGCCCGGATTTTTTCGATACACGTGATAAAAGATGGCGTCGGGCGAATCATTCCAGAAAACGCGCACTTCGCCGGGATAGGCGCCATCGCTTGCATTGACGTTTGTGGGGGGCAGCAATTTTTTCCACCCATCATCCGGCCCGCCATATCCAGTGGCCTGGTAGCCGCCGCTTGAGGTGGCCGCCTGAACCCAGTAATAAAACCTTTTCCCGCTCTGGGGCGGCGAATCCTCATACGTTGTGGCCTGCTGCCATCCGCCCAAAATCGTTTTGGAACTGGTGCTCGATGAACTCAACGATCGGGCCACACGGTAGTAAATCGTGCCGGGAATCGCATCCCAACTCACAACGACTTTATTGGTGTATGTCCCGTCGGTGGCGGAAATGCTGCCGGGAGCCGTCAAAGATCGGAATCCCGTGTCCGGGCCGGTAAAATCGTAGCGATTGGCATCTGTGCCGCTGGCATTCGCGCAAGGCTTGATCCAATAGCAATAGGTTTTGAAAAGATCGACGTTCGTGTCGGCGTATTGCGTGCCGGTGATCCAGCCGGTCAGGGGCGTCTTGGGATCGGTCTGCTTTTCGGCGCGATAAAGTTGGTAATGAGTTGCGCCCCAGACTTCATTCCACGAAACGAGGACCTTGTCGGAATACGTCCCGTCGGAGGCCGTGAAACCTGTCGGGCTGCCCAGCCTTCGCACGCCGCGCGCATATTCGCTAAAGTCGCTCGGTCCGGTTCCCGCCTCGTTTTTCGCCCCGCGCACACGATAATAATACAATTTACCAGGCACGGCGCTTGTGTCGTCGCAGGTTTTCGCCGAACTCCAGGTGGATATGACGGTGTATTTTTCCAGATCGTCCGGGTTGGAATCCTCGGAGCGGTAGAGTTGGTAAAACTTCATATATGGATTGTCATTGAACCAATACACGCTTACGCGATTCGTGAAGCCGTGATAGGAGGCGCTGAGGCCCCGGGGCGGCTGCATTTTCCGCCAGCCGGCGGTTGCCGGACTGAATGCGCTGGCCCGTGTGCCCGTCGGGCTTTCCGCCACCTGCGTCACGTAGGAATAATCGGCCCCGCTCTCCACATCGTAGTCCACAAAATCGTCATCTTCCTGCCATCCTGAAATCATGTTGTAGTCTTTATCGCCCGGCCCTTTGCGCCAGAGACGATAATGCGTGAGGCCCTCGACCCAGCGGCTTTGAATTTTGATGTGGTCTTCGTATGCCGTGGAGACATAGGGCGCCGCCGGAGCGGGAAGCGGCGTGGGATTGTAAGGCCACAGGCGGATTTTCGCGTCATCGATGAACGGGCCTTGGGTGCGGCTGTTGTCGCTGTCGCTGTGAAATACAAACGCCACCCAGACTTTGTTTTTGTTAAGAACGGACCCAAGCGTGGGAACCTCATTAAATAAGAGCGGCATCCACAGCCATTTGCCGTTGGTCGGCCTATACGGATAGCCATAGAAATTCACGCCGTCCACGGACACGGCTTGAGCAAACCAGTCGTCCGGGTAATCCTCGGCGTATCCGAAGAAATGCGCGCCAAATTCGCCTTTTGTGCGGCCCAGGGTGCTGAATGGGCCGAATACCATCATGTTGTGGACATTCGCGGGATAATCGCTGCTTCCCGACATGGTCGCGCCGTGAGGAATCACCGAGTAAGAAAGCCACTCGCCCAGGGGATAATCTTCCGTCACGGGCGAATGGGCTTTGTGCTTCGTATATCCCCAGTGGCAGGTCGTCGCGCCGGTCGAGACTAGTTGCCACGGCCATTGCGAGCGCGAGAAATCCTCGAAGTCGTCCGACCAGAGGCAATCGAACTTCTCGCCTGTCGGCGTCATGCGCACCAGCCATTCCTCGCTGTCAGGGACGACGGACTGATTGAGCCAGATGTCATATCCCCAATTGGTGTTGATTTTCATATAATGCTGGCTCGCGCTGACATTGTCGTATCCGCAGATTGTAACCCAGTGGCCCGACGTAGGGGAGCCTTTGTCCTTGAACCACAAATAAGCCTGAGGTGCGCCCTTGTTGACCTCGTCCATAATCCGGCCCCATGTGGCGTCGCGTTCCGCGCAATCCGCAAAGATCATGTTCGAATAGTAGTGGTCCACCCACACGCTTTGGCATCCCGCCGCGGGATCGTCACCAAACTGCTTCACCCAAGTTCCCAGGGTTGGGCTGTAATCGACGGCATAGCCAATTTGCGCGGCCATTTCCCATAGGCTGCCGGGAGTCTCCGGGGTCGCCGGGCCGCCGCGGTCGATCAGGTTTCCGTATCCATTTCGGTCCCAGAAGCCGAACATCGTCAGAAATGTCGTCGGGCCGCACGAGTTGGAGCCGAACGAAGACATGTTGTAGGTCGGGATGCCGCTCACGAATTTCGCGCTGGCCGTCGGCGCGTAGTCCTTGACTTGTGCATAATTCGATTTTTGCGGGGGGCGGACGGGCGCATCGGGCGGTTTGCCTGTCCGTGCGAAAGAATCCCAAACCATTTGAGGCGGCATTTCGGCGGTTTTGGCCGCGCTCGGCGCGCGCAGGCGGCCCGCGCCGGATTTCACTCGCGAGGAGTCCAGTTCGATGACCTGCCCCGAATGCGAATACACCAGTTTGGAGGGGCCTATCGAGTTGAGGGCGCGCGTTCCGGCGGGTTCGTGCAGATACGACATCGGCCCGATATAATAGGTATGCTCGATAGCGCGGGCGGCACTCTTGGAAGGCAGGCCCGCCGCCGTGCGAACTTTCACATCATCCAGCACATGAGGCGCGGCGCCCTCGCGGAATTCGAGCACGGGATACAGATCGGTCCGCGCGGCGATAATCATTGTGGCCACATCCTTGGCGAGCGCGGCATCCTGCTGAGCAGCGTCGAGTTGCTTTTGCCATGCCTCGATTTCGGCGTGCTGGCGGGCCAGGCCGGCGGCGTCCGCCTTGATCTGCTGGCGTGCCTGGGCCATCGCCTCGGACGGGACGGCAAAATGAATCGCCTCGCCGCGTTCGGCCTCGCCGCCATCGCTCTGCTCGCTTGCCTGATCCGGCGCGGGCGCATCCTCGGCGATTTCCTCGGACGACGCAGGGGGAGCCAGCGCTGTTGGCTTGGCGGCCTCGATGGCGGCCAGGCGCGCCTGCGCGCCGGCAATCCGCTCCGCCAATTCATCGGGCGACTGAATCGAACTGCCATCCTTGGCGAATTGCACCGCATAAGCGTTCACGGAGCCATCGAAGGCATAATACGGCGTCACGTCCAGGAGACGGCATCCAGGCCAGCCCTGCTCGGCATACCATTTTGCTGCCAGGGCCGCCATTTTTGAAGAAATTTCGCTGGTTCCCGACATTTCCTGGCTGTTGCCAACTGGCGCCCCCAAAGCCCAGCACAACATCGCCCCCATCGCCAGAATCCCCGTGGATTTCAAATCATGGCGCTTCATTGTCCACCTCTCCTTGGCAAACCGAAGTGCAAATCATCGGCAAACCTGTGAAGACAGGCCTGGCCTTGTTCAAATGATTTCGGCGGTGAAAAACCGTCTTTCCATAGCCTGAACGTTGATTCGGGTGAGCATGGAAAATCCACCCCGCTCGGGTAGGGTATTAAAACCATTAATTTAACCGAATTGACAAGCTGTATTTCCCTGAAAAGGAGAGGGAGAAAAAACCGCAATTTGGTTGCTGCCTATCGCTTTTTGCTCAAGATGTTTGTTAATTTACGCTCCCTTGCTTGCTTTCGCAGTTACCTTTCCATAATAATGCCCTGCGAACATTCCCGCAATATGCTAAGGAACTCTCGTCCGCGAAAGCTCGCCGGTGACGCGAATATGTTGCTATAGTTATTTTTTTCAAAATTTGTGGCTGGGGGTGCAGGATTCGAACCTGCGAATGCGGGTTCCAAAGACCCGTGCCTTACCAGCTTGGCGAACCCCCAGCGATTGGGATCGGGAAGATGTTTGAGCGGAGCGCCATCGCCCGGCCTGTTCCCAATACCCAGATGCTCATTGTAATCCGGGATTGGCCGAAGTCAACCGCCATCGCTTCGCCCGAAGGTAATACACAGGTACATGGTGTCCCCCCTGGAGGGGTGTTGGTGAATGGGTT
>CAYUNT010000180.1:0-9346 GCA_964446285.1 uncultured Candidatus Sumerlaeota bacterium
CCCACCCGACGCCCGCCGTGTTGATGAACATCCCGTCGCCCTTGCCCTTATCGACCACCTTCGTGTCGCCCGTGACGATGCGCGTTCCCGCCGCGCGCGCCGCGAGGCCCATCGAACGCGCCACTCGCCACAGGGTCTCCATTTCGAGGCCTTCTTCGAGGATGAATCCCGCGCTCAGCGCCAGCGGACGCGCCCCGCACATCGCCAGATCGTTCACCGTGCCATTCACGGCCAGCGAACCGATGTCGCCGCCTGGGAAGATCAACGGCCGCACCACATACGAATCCGTCGTGAATGCAAGCCGTCCATCGCCTCCAGGTATCTCCAAAACCGCGCCGTCGTGCGATTCGCTCGCTCGTGCCTCTTTGGCGGCCGCGCCCGTCCCCGCGCGCGCCTGCCCGGCGGCTTCTTTCTCAGATTCTCCCGCCGCGAATGCCGCCAAAAATCCCTTTTCGATCAGCTGATGCATCAAGCGCCCGCCCCCTCCATGCGCGAGCAACACACGCGGGTAATCCTGAATCGGCAGCGGACACGAAAGCGTAAAATCGCGCGGGATTTGAGAATTCATTTGGTATTCTTGTGGTCTCATTTGGCGTTGATAGGTTAATGTTTTGATATTGCAGTGAATCGTCAGTTAGGCCTTTCACAAAGGATGTGCATACCGCGCCAGGCGATTGCGAGTGGTGAGTTGTGGGTTGTGATAAAAAGGCAGACTCTCGATTTCCCAGGGTGGCGCTTTGCTTGCCTAAGGCTAGTTAATTTTACTCCTTCAGAGCAAAAAAGGACATCAAATATCAGGAAAATGGGATCACTGCAATCGCCCGCGGATCGCGCTGGGGTCTTGGCGGCAATCAAGCACCGCGAAGACCCTGATGGCTTCACTTTCGATGTCGTAGTAAATGGCGAACGGGAAGCGCCGGGATAGAAGACGATAATGCCCGAAATGTTTGGCGTGAATTCCCGCGTAGAGATAGAGCGACTCAATGTCCGAAAAGAGAGAGTCGAGGAAGTAGTCACCAAGCCCTTCTGATTGGCTTTCGTAAAAGCGAAAACCGAACAGAAGGTCCTGTTCCGCCTCGTCGAGGATCAGGATTTTCAACGGGCGTTCTCTCGAATCCGGCGTTTGGCCTCGGCCCAATCTCCGAACCTGGACGTTCCTTGCCGCGCGCGATTGCGCCGCGCCTCCAGCACATCGGCGTGCCAGGCGGGCGAGGGAATATCCTGCGGCGTTCGGCAGAGATCGCCCCACAGCGCCTCCAGAACGCGCAGTTTATCGGAAACAGTCATCTTTTCCAGTGGCAGTGCAACATCCATCAGCGCAACCTCCTTTGGCAAAGTCGGGCGAGGCAATCTCAGGCGAAGCCATCTCAGGCAAGGCTATCTCGAAACGCGCCGCCCTTTCCGCCCCCGCTCCCTGGTTGTTCTGTGCCTCTGCCTGCGGCGGCCTTCCTCTCCCCGCGAACCACCCCGCGTCCCCTCTGGTGAACCACCCCGCAAATCTCCCCACAAACTTGCCCACAGACATCATGCGCCAGGCAAGGGACCTGGGGCAAGCAGGCTCTGCGCGGCCCAGCAGACGGATGGCGTGCTTGCGATGGCATCCATAGACACTCACGAACTCATCGAGCAGCCAGCCCTTTTCAAATCCAGAGGCCTGCGCGTAGCGCTCGCGCATGACCTCCAGGTATTCCTTTTTGCTGTTCGGACCCATAATTGCCACCTCGAAAAAACTCGGGTAACACAATTATGAGTCAACAACCCCCCGCAGACGCCATAGGCAACGGTTGCTTGTATTTGTACGGGTAGCTTTAATTATGAGGCAATTCGATCCTGAATCGGCAGTGGACACGAAAGCGTAAAGTCTGTTGGTTTTTCAGAAGTCATTCCGTATTCTTTATGTCCTGCTTTCCTGTGTTTTCATTTTATTCCGTATGATTTGGGCCGTTTTCGACGATGCGGCGGACTTCGTCGAGGCTGGGGGCGATTGTGTGCGGTTCGCCCAGCGCGCTCATCGCGCCCGGAATGTCTTTGAGTCCATTGCCCGTAATCATCGCCACGACCGATGAGTGCGCATCGAGAATCCCCGCGCGCCGCGCCGCCGCCACTCCCGCCACGGCCGCCGCCGCCGCAGGTTCCGCAAAAACGCCCGCCAATCGCCCCGTCAGCCGCATCGCCTCGCGGATTTCGTCATCGCTCACCGTCACATACTGCCCGCCGCTTTCGCGCACGGCCTCAATGGCCTTCTTCCAATTGCGCGGCACGGGGCAATGGATGCTGTCGGCGTAAGTATCGCCTGCCGCGCCCGCTTCAAACCGCCCCGACGCAAACGCCCGCGCGATGGGCGCCACTCCCTCGGCCTGCACGCCCAGCACGCGCGTCCGCCAGCCGACGACGCCCACATCGTGCATTTCGCGCAACCCCTTGGCGATGCCCGCGATCGAACATCCGTCGCCGACGCTTGCCGAAACCCAATCGGGCGGATCGTCCGCGCACTGTTCGGCCACTTCGAGTCCGCCCGTCTTTTTCCCTTCCATCAAATAGGGATTCACGGCGCAATTGCGGTTATACCACCCGTATTTTTCGCACGCGCTCATGCAAAGCCGCCACGCCTCGTCGTAAGTGCCGCGCACCTTGAACACTCGCGCGCCATACGCGAGCAACTGCGCCAATTTCCCTTCCGGGATGCGCATCGAAACAAAAATCGTCGCCCGCAAACCCGCCGCCGCCGCGCAATGCGCCAAACTGGAGGCCGCGTTGCCCGTTGATGCGCACGCAATATCGCGCCGCCCTTCGGCCAGCGCCCGCGACACGCCAACCGAACTTGCGCGGTCTTTGAACGACGCCGAAGCGCTGCGTGTGTCGTCCTTGAGCCGCATCCGCCCGACACCGAGCGCCTCCGCCAGACGCGGGGCTTCGATGAGCGGCGTCCAGCCGATCTCCGCGGGCAGCGCCGGGCCGTCCTCCGCGATTGGCAACAACTCGCGATAGCGCCAGTGATTCGCCGCTCGTCCCGCCAGCGCCGCCCGCGTCAACGTCCGCCGCGCGCGGTCCAAATCAAACTTCACATCCAAAATTCCCTTGTCCACGCCGCAATTTCCGCAGAACATGGCGTCGTTCTCGGCATACCGGGCGCCGCAATTCACACACACAAGACCGGTTATATTCGACAAAGAGATTCACCTCCGCCGTCACATTCCACCTTCACATTCCGCCGAAGGAAACCCTCGTGAAAATTATCCAGGAAATCAACGAAAAGGTCCTCCAGAAGACCGCCGCGCGCTGCCGCGAACGCAAAATTATCATCCCGACTTTCGCGCAGATGAAAGACCCGCGCCGCATCCCAGCCCCCATTCGCGAGCGCCTCTCGAAAGTGGGCCTGTGGGACGTCGATCCGGCCAACCTTTTCCGCATCACCTGGAAAAACGAGCCGGTCGAGCGCGGCGGCGGATTCAATAGCGGCAACTGGATAGAGTTCCCTCCGGCGCTGACCGGCGTCCCGTCGCGGATCATCGGATTGGTCGGCAAGCATTTCCCGACGGGCGCGCATAAAGTCGGCGCGGCGTTTGGGTGCCTTGTGCCGCGGCTCGTTTCGGGCGAATTCGACCCCACGGCTCAAAAGGCCGTCTGGCCAAGCACCGGCAACTTTTGCCGCGGTGGGGCATTTGACTGCGCGCTTCTCGCAACCGACGCCGTCGCCATCTTGCCCGAGGAAATGTCCGCCGAACGTTTCACCTGGCTGCGCGAGATCGGTGCGGAGGTCATCGCCACGCCCGGCGGCGAGGCAAACGTGAAGGAAATTTACGACAAATGCTGGGAAATCCGCCAGGGCCGCCCCGATTGCGTTATTTTTAACCAGTTCGAGGAATTCGGAAACGCCATCTGGCATTACCATGTGACGGGCAGCCATGTGGAAGATGTGTTCAAGCAGGTGGCCCGCCCCGGCGACCGGATGGCCGCGTGGATTTCCGCTACGGGCAGCGCGGGGACCATTGCCGCGGGCGATTATTTGCGCGAGCGGTTTCCGCTAATGCGCCTTTCGGCCGTCGAGGCGCTCCAGTGCCCGACGCTTCTGCGCTGCGGGTTTGGCGAGCACCGCATCGAAGGCATCGGCGACAAGCACGTGCCCTGGATTCACAATGTCCGCAACACGGACGCGGTTTGCGCCATCGACGACGAGCAATGCATCTCGCTCATGCGCCTGTTCAACGAAGAGGCCGGGCGCGCATTTTTGGTGCGCGAAGGCGTGCCCAAGGCGCTTGCGGATTCGCTAGGCCTGGTTGGGATTTCCGGCATCTGCAACCTGGCGGCGGCCATCAAGACCGCGAAGTTTTTCGAGATGGGGCCGCGCGATGTGCTGTTCACGGCGCTTACGGACTCGATGAGCCTCTATGGCTCGCGCATTGCCGAACTGCGCCAGGCGCGCGGACCGTATGGCGAACTCAATGCCGCGCGCGATTTCGCCCGCTACCTCCAGGGCATTGCCTCGGACAACATGCGCGAACTCACCTACGCCGACCGCAAGACGCTCCACAACTTCAAGTATTTCACTTGGGTTGAGCAGCAGGGCCGCGCCGCCTCCGAACTCAATGAACTCTGGGACCCGGATTTCTGGACCGAGGTATTCGCGCAGGTCGAGGAATGGGACCGCCTGATCGAGCAATTCAACGCCCGAGTGGGCCTGAGCGCTTGACGCCATATCCAAGGACAGCAACTTCGAAATGACCGCGCATGTATGCGTTCTGTTAATTCTTCCATATTCTCAGCCCTTGACTGGGAAAAACCGGGAACCGTCTGGATCGACGACTTCGAAGACGGGCGCGGGAATTCGTATGTTCTGAGCAATCCCTCCGAGACGCTGGTGGTATTGCGGCCCGAGGAGATTCCCGAGGCGCTGCATCGGCTGGACGCCAATCTTGCCGCCGGAAAGCTCGCCGCGGCCTCTATTGCTTATGACGCCGGACTGGGCTTCGACAAGCCCATGCGCTCGCGCCATGCGCCGCGCAATCCCTTGCTCTGGCTTGGATTTTACGATGAATGCCAAAAGGTCGAGGAGGCGGAATCCATTGCGCCGCCGGATGTTCTGCCTTCTGCGGAGCCGGCTCGAATCCATCGCCTTGCATGGAACATGGAGTATGCCCAATACGAACGATGCGTGAACCGTATTCTCGAATACATTCGCGCGGGCGACGTCTATCAGGTCAATTTCACCTGCTTGGCGCGATTTGAGAATTCAGAGCCGCCGCACTCGCTGTTTCTTCGGCTGCGCCAAGCCCATCGCCCGCCTCATGCCGCCTTTATCAACGCGGGCGATTGGAAAGTCATTTCGCTTTCGCCCGAACTGTTTTTGCGCGCCTGGGGCGGACAGATTCTGGCCCGCCCGATGAAAGGGACCATGCGGCGCGGACGTTGGTGCGAAGAGGACGAGGCGCAGGCCCGCCGCCTCGAAGCGGACGAAAAAAACCGCGCCGAAAACCTCATGATCGTGGACCTGATGCGCAACGACCTCGGGCGCCTCTGTTTACACGGCACGGTCCAAACGCCCAGGCTGTTCCACGTCGAACGCTATCCGTCGCTTTTTCAAATGACCAGCGACATTTCCGGGCGTTTGCGCGAGGGAATCACGACTCTCGAATTGTTGCGCGCCGTCTTTCCGCCCGGCTCGGTTACGGGCGCGCCGAAACTCCGCGCGCTGGAGATCATCGACGAACTCGAGGTGGAATCGCGCGGCGTGTATTGCGGCGCGATCGGATTGTTTCAACCGGGGGGCGATTTCACGCTCAATGTGGCCATCCGCACCATTGTCCATCGCGGAATCGGCTGCGAGCTCGGTTTGGGTGGCGCAATTGTGGCCGATTCCGATCCACATGCCGAGTGGGAGGAACTCCAACTGAAGGGCGCGTTTCTTGGTGCGCGCGGCGGCGACTGCGGAAGTGGAAGCGGCGGCGGAGGCGGCAGCGGCGAATTTTGCCTTCTGGAAACGCTGCGCCTTGGGGCCGACGGCGAATGGGTATGGCTGGAGGAGCATCTGGAGCGGATGCGGCGCTCGGCGCTGTATTTTGGATGGAATTTTCCCGAGGGCGCAGCGCGCGATTGCCTTGCCGCCGCCGCTCAGTCTCGTGGAAGCGGCATGGCGCGCGTTCGCCTGCTGCTCGATGCGCGCGGCGGCTGCCGGTCGGAAATCGCCCCGCTGCCCGAGCCGCCACCCCGCCCCGTCCGCGCCTTGCTCGCCTCGCAACCCACCGATCCGGCGAACCGCTTTCTTTATCACAAAACCACATGCCGCGATCTTTACGATGCCGGATGGCTCAGCGCGTGCCAACTCGGATACTTTGATCTTGTCCACCTCAACAATCGCGGCGAAGTTACAGAAGGGGCCATTTCTAATTTGGCGGCGCAAATAGATGGACGCTGGGTGACTCCGCCGCTTGAATGCGGCCTTTTGCCCGGCTTGTGGCGCGCCCGCCGCCTGGCCGAAGGCGGCATTATGGAGCGTGTCATCCGGCTTGACGATCTGCTCCGCGCCACGCGCATCGTTCTTGCCAATTCCGTCCGTGGAGAAACCGAAATCCAATCCCTCGATTCCGAATCCAGCGGGCTGCACCTCTGGACTCAACCTTCCTCGGAGCACAACCCATGAATCCTTCGACAGAAACTCTCGTCATTGCCTTGGGCGGAAACGCCATCTCGCGGCCCGGCGAAGAGGGCAACATCGCGGATCAATTTCGCCACACGGGCGAAACGGTCGAGTGGCTTGCCAATCTGATCGCAAAAGGGATGCAGCCGGTCATTACGCACGGAAATGGCCCGCAGGTGGGCAATATCCTGCGGCGTGTCGAACTTTCCCTCGGCGAGGTGTATCCCATACCGCTTCACTTGTGCGTGGCGGATACGCAGGCGGGCATGGGGCACATGATAACACAATGTCTGAACAATGCATTGGTCCGGCGGGGCAAGGACCGCTTGGCGGCCACGCTGGTCACTCACGTTGTGGTGGACGCCGACGACCCGGCATTTTCCAATCCCGACAAGCCGATCGGGCGCGCCATCAGCCAGGAGCGGGCCGAGCACTTCGCCAAAACCTACGGATGGGAGATGCGCGAATACCCCAAAGTGGGCTGGCGCCGCGTGGTCGCCTCGCCGCGACCGCGAAGCATTCTCGAGATAGAAATCATCCAGCGCCTGGTTCGCGAAGGCGAAATACTCGTTGTGGGCGGCGGCGGCGGAATTGCCGTCCGGCGCAATGAATCCGGCGAATACTTCGGCGTGGATTGCGTGATCGACAAAGATCGCACCACCGCGCTGCTGGCGGCGCAACTTGGCGTGGAACTTTTTGTGATCGCCACCGGCGTCAATAAGGTCATGCTCGATTATAGCAAGCCCACACAGCGCGCGCTCGACCTCCTCACGCTCGATGAGGCCCGCCGATACCTCGCCCAGGGCCAGTTCCCGGCCGGTACGATGGGTCCGAAAATCGAAGCAGCAGTAGATTTTCTCGAAAAATCCACCCAACCCAATCCCAAGGTTCTTATTTGCGAACTCGAATGCATCGAAGATGCCCTGGAAGGCCGCGCCGGCACTGTCATCGTTCGTGGATAAATTATTTTGCTCCTTCAGAACAAGTTCAGGGAACAGACTTGCGGGAAATTGGTATAACTATGCTATAGGCATGACGCTCCCGCGGAGATAAGCCGTGGGAAGTCCTTTTATGAAGATCAACAACTTGCGCCAGTCCCTTTTGACTGGAAGTATCGCCAGGAACTTGGGCAACCATGAGTCTGTCAATATTTGCGAGAACTGCTCTATGACGGCAATTCGATCTGGAAAGTGGTTCCCTCGCCGATTACTGAGCGAAAACTGACCTTGCCGCCGAGATAGCGTTCGCCGAACAACTTCATGCTGTATGTGCCAATGCCGCGTCCGCTGCCGCCTTTGGTGGAAAAGGAACGTTTGAAAATCTGCATGGCCACATCGTCGGGAATCACGCCCGGATTTTGAACGGCGAACCGCGGCGCGCCATTGACGCGTTCAAACCGCACGCGGACGGTTTCACCCGGCTGCGAGGCTTCGAGCGCGTTCTTGATCATATTCGTGAGGATGCGCAGAAGCAGCGTGCTGTCTGTGTTGACGGTTTCCGCGGAGTCCAGCCCGCCGAACTCGAGAGTCCGCCCCTTGGAAACATCATGCATGGCAAAGGTATTCTTCAGCACCAGCATCAAGTCGCTCACCTTGGAGTCGGCAACGTTGAGTTCCAGCGCGCCTTGTTCCGCCTGGAGGAGCATTCGATGCTCGCGCAGTTCATCTGTCAGCCGGCTGGCCAGTTTGCCGATCCATTGAGCCGCCTCTTTTGGGTTGCCCGCTTGATCATGTTCCAGCAGATACACCCATCCAACCAGGCCGCCGATAGTATTGGCAATATCATGGAAAAACGTCCGCTCCAGGGCGGAACGGCGTTTTTCCGCGCTGATGTCGTGAAGGACAAGAACTGTGAATACGTAGTCATCAACGACAAGCGGCGTGGCGCGGACGCGAAATTCAGCGGAGTCTTCGTGATCTCCCCGGCGCACTCGCGCAAGGCATTCCGCCGTGACGGGCGCGCCGCAGCGCTGGCATTCAAGAATGGCGAGAACTGCGCCGCAGGTTGAGCAGGCCTTGGCGGTTCCGCAGCCGTTTGGCCCCTCGGAGGCGAACACGCAATCGAGCAATTCGCCCGGGCGGCGTCCTTCCAGGCAGGTCGATGCATCCACGCCAAGGTCTTCATATACACGCCGGTTGAACGCCACGGCCTGGCGCTGACGGTTCAGCACTAGAATGTAGTCATCAAGCGACTCAAGAATTCCCTGAAACAGCAAACTTTTTTGCACCACTTCGGCTTTGGCGGCCAGATCGGCTTTGTCTGCGCGTTCCGCGGGGGCAAAATAGGTGTCCATCTCTGTGCTCCTTTCCCGCCAACGTTGTTTTTTATTTGCCGCATACGGGGCGCATGTCCAGCGCAATCCCTGTTCGGGCGCGAGGCAAGCGGCGTTTCGCCGCGCAGGTTCGACTTGATTTGGCGGGGCTGGCGCCGGTTGTATCGCAATCCGCGCGGGGTTGTGAGGGAGCGAACTTGCGCAAGGCAGCGGGCGTGGCGGTGGGGCGGGAACTTTTGCGGCAGTCAGGATGAATTTTATGGCTCTGTGGGCGTTAGGCGAATGGATTCCCGAGGTGGGAGAAGGGGCGTTTGTCGCCCCAAGCGCGGATGTGATGGGCCAGGTCGTGCTCGGCGAAAAATCCAGCGTATGGTATGGGTGCGTGTTGCGCGGCGATCTCGAACCAATCCAGGTGGGCAAACTGACGAATATCCAGGATA
>CAYUNT010000181.1:0-9229 GCA_964446285.1 uncultured Candidatus Sumerlaeota bacterium
CCTCCCGCGCCTGCCGCCCCGCCTGTGCCGCCCTTTGAAATTCCGGACGAGGCTCTGGCTGAAAACCAAAAAAAGAATCTTGGACGGGACGTCCAAGCCACCGGAAGAAATCTTGGGCAGGATGCCCAAGCCACTGGGCGCGCCGCACAAATCTCTCCTATCGACGCCTGTGTGCGCGCGGCTCTGGCGGCGAAGAAAATCCCGCCCGCGCACCTATGTTCCGACGAAGTTTTTATCCGCCGCGCATATCTCGACGTCATAGGCACACTGCCCGAAGTTGCCGAAACGCAGGCCTTTCTCGACGACCCGCGCCCCGACAAGCGCGCCCGCCTGATCGACTCGCTTCTCGACCGTGAGGAGTTTGCCGCCTATTGGGCGCTCAAGTGGTGCGACCTCTTGCGCGTAAAGGCGGAGTTCCCGATCAATCTCTGGCCAAACGCCGCGCAGGCTTATCACCGCTGGATTTACGACGCCATCTACGACAACATGCCTTATGACCAGTTCGCCCGCGAATTGCTCACATCGAGCGGCAGCAATTTCCGCGTTCCGCAGGTGAATTTCTATCGCGCCGTCCAAAGCCGCGACCCAGCGGGACTCGCCGCCGCCGCCGCGCTGACTTTCATGGGCACGCGGCTGGACAAATGGCCCGCCGCCGAGCGCGCGCAAATCGAGGCGTTTTTCTCGCGCGTCGCCTACAAAAAAACCGCCGAATGGAAAGAGGAAATCGTCTATCTGAACCCCGAGGCCGCCGACCCGCTCGAGGCCGTTTTGCCTGATGGCGCCAAGGTCCGCATCGCCCCGGACCAAGACCCACGCGAGGTGTTCGCGGACTGGCTGACCGCGCGCGGCAAGCCCCAGCCCAATCCCTGGTTCACGCGCGCCATCGCCAACCGCGCATGGTTCTGGTTGATGGGCCGCGGCGTCATCCAGGAGCCGGACGACATCCGCCCGGACAATCCGCCGTCTAACCCCGAGTTGCTCGCCGTGCTCGAAACGGAACTCGTCCGTTCGCACTACGACCTCACGCAACTGTTCCGCCTGATCCTCAATTCGCGCACGTATCAACAGTCGTCGATCCCGCAGAGCGACAATCCCGAGGCCGAGGCGCAATTTGCCTATTATCCCGTGCGCCGCCTCGAAGCCGAGACGCTCCTCGACGCGCTTTGCGATCTCGATGGGCGCGGCGAAACTTACTCCAGCGCCATCCCCGAGCCGTTCACGTTCCTGCCGTCCTATCAGCGCACGATCGACCTCGCCGACGGCAGCATCACGAGCCAGTTTCTTGAGATGTTCGGGCGTCCGGCGCGCGACACGGGCCTGGCCGCTGAGCGCAACAATGAATTTTCCGACGCGCAGCGGCTTCACCTGCTCAATTCCTCGCACGTGCAGCAGAAAATCGAGCGCGGACGCCGTTTGCGCGCCTTGCTCCAGAATGCAGGCGGGAGCGGCGGGGGAGCGGGCGCCGATTTGCAAAAATCGCTCGATCTGATCTATCTGGTTTTGCTCTCGCGCCATCCGACAGACGCCGAGGCAACCGAGGCGCAAAAGTATTTCCAGTCCGCCGGCAAAAACCGCAAACAGGCGCTGGACGACCTCATCTGGGCGCTCGTCAACACCAAGGAATTTCTATACAGGCACTGAGAAAATTAAGATGAACCACAAAGATACAAAGACACGAAGAAGCATTGATATAAAAGGAAACTTCCTTGGTGTCTTTGTGTCTTCGTGGTAAAATCTCTTTCCCAAAAAGCCAACTGCCATGAACAAAAAAAGATTTTTTACGGTGGAAGCATCCGCGGAGGAACTCACCCGGCGTGAGGCATTGAAGCGAGGCCTGCTCGGCGCGGCCGGGTTGTTATTGCTCGATGGCGCAGGCGCATTGCGGGCATTGGGCGCGGCGGATTCTGCCTCCGCCTCCTCCCCTTCCTCCCTGTCGTCTTCCTCCGCGCTCTCCGCGTCCTCTATGGTGAAATCTTCCTCTTCTTCTTCCTCCTCCTCCGCCGCCCCGCGCGCCAAGGCCATGATCCAAATCTGGATGTGGGGCGGTCCGTCGCACCTCGACACCTTCGATCCCAAACCCGATGCGGGCTATGACTATTGCGGCCCCCTGAACAAGCCCATCCCCACCAACGTCGATGGAATTCGCATTGGGGAATTGCTCCCGCTGCTCGCCCAGCAAGCGGACAAATACTCGATCATCCGCAGCATGACGCACGGCATCAACGGACACGAAACGGCGGCCTATTACGTGCAAACCGGCCACAAACCCGGCGACCGCCTTGTGTATCCGAGCGTCGGCGCGCTCGTGTCGCTCTTTAAGGGATACGACCACGGCTACAAAGGAATGATCCCCCCCTACATTGTCCTGACCACGCCGCAGGGACGTTTCGACGAGGCGGGATTCCTTGGCCCCCGCTACAAGCCATTCGCCACGGGCGGCGATCCGAACGGGAAACGCTTTGCCGTCGAGGGCGTTGTGGCCGAGGGCATTTCGGACGACCGCCAGCGCACGCGCCGCGAACTGCTTCACTCGCTCGATACGCTCGCCAAGGAAATGCCCCCCAACCCGAGTTTTGAGCGCATGGACCAGTGCGAACAAAAGGGCTACGACCTGATCCTCGGCGATGCGGGCAAACTCTTTGACTTATCAACGGAAAAGGACGCCGTGCGCGACCGCTATGGACGCAACACGTTTGGGCAATCGTGCCTCATGGCCCGCCGCCTCGTCGAATCTGGCGTCCCATACATCACCATCAACTATAAAGGCTGGGACACGCATAAACAGCACTTCGAGACGATGCGGCGCAAATTGCCAGAGATGGACAAGGGTTTCTCCGCGCTGCTCGTGGATTTGGCGGAGCGCGGCCTGCTCGACAGCACCATCATCTGGTGGAGCGGTGAGTTCGGCCGCACGCCGAAGGTCCTGTGGGAAGCGCCCTGGAACGGCGGGCGCAGCCACTATGGAAACTGCTTCTCGGCCGTTGTGGCGGGCGGGGGATTCAAGGGCGGGCATGTGGTGGGTGCGTCGGACGCGCGCGGCGAAGAAGTGGCCGAGCGGCCTGTGTATCCGCAGGAGGTTTTAGGCGCGATGCTCGAGTTGCTTGGGATCGATCCGGATGGGCCGCTGCCCAATTCGCGCGGGCTGGATTTGAAAGTGATGCCGGCGGCTTCGACTTCGGCCTCGGCCACAGATTCAAAAGCCGCGCCAAGCCGCCTGAATGAAATCATTTAGTGCCAGGAGGAGGCGCGCCATGACGAAGGGCGCACACCACAGTAGCATTAGCCGCGAGACTCTCTGCGTGATCCTTCGCGCGTTGCCGCTCCCGAGGCGCGCCTTGTTGCCAGGGGCGTTGCCGATTCTCCTTTTTGCGGCTGGAGTTTGCGCGCAGCCAGCCCAGCGCGAACCGCACATTGGATACGTCTATCCGGCGGGCGGACAGCAAGGCACGACAATTGAAGTCACCGTCGGCGGCCAGAATCTGCGAGATGCCGACTATGTGATTGTCTCGGGAGGCGCTGGCGGTCTCGGGGTGACCGGAGAAGTCGTGGAAGTGTTCCGGCCCCTGAACAATCAGCAGATGCAGGAAATTCGTAAAAAGGTGAACGAAAGACTCGATAAAGACCGCCCCAAACGTCTTGGCCCTGGAAAAGGCTCCGCCGCTGGCAAAGGTCCCGAGGCAGGCCCGGCGCCAACCCCAGCCGCAGGGTCGATCACGCCCTTGGAGGAACCGCCTTTGAAGGCGGCGGAAAAAGGCCCGGCTGAAATCCAAGAAAGAAATCTTGGGCGAGACGTCCAAGCCACCGGAAAAGCCGCCAACGACAAGAACGCCATCGGAAATGCCGGCAAGGATAAAAATAAGGACCCGCGCGCCGAAGTGCCAGACGACCATCCGATTCTTCGCCAGCTCGAAGCGATGAGTCCCGGCGAATTGCAATATATGATGAAGGATTTCTTCGACCGCGAGAAACGCCAGCCCAATGCGCAAATCGCCGAAATGGCTCTGGTCCGTCTCACTATCGCGCCCGGCGCCGCGCCCGGCGACCGCGAACTGCGCTTGGGAACTCCCGTGGGCCTCACGAATCCGCTGCGTTTTCAGGTTGGCCAGATGCCGGAATTCCGCGAGCGCGAGCCGAACAATCCTGACTGGCCCGAGGCGCGGCCCATCGAGATTCCCGCTGTGCTCAATGGGCAGATTCTTCCTGGCGATACGGACCGATTCCGTTTTCATGCCCGCGAGGGGCAGAATCTTGTCATCGACGTCCGCGCACGCCAGCTCATGCCTTACCTCGCCGACGCCGTGCCTGGATGGTTCCAGGCCGTGGTGTCGATCTACGACGCCGCTGGAAATGAAGTCGCTTACGCGGACGACTACCGTTTCCATCCCGACCCGGTGTTGTTTTTCCAGGTTCCGCGCGATGGCGATTATGACCTCGAAATTCGCGACTCGATCTTTCGCGGACGCGAGGATTTTGTCTATCGCATCGCTGTGGGTGAGCAGCCGTTCATCACGGGCCTGTATCCGCTCGGCGCGCGCGAGGGCGCGCCAGCCGCAAGCGCCTGGATCACCGGATGGAATCTGGCGTCGAAAAAAGCGCGGCTGGGCACGGCGCCCGGCGGCGAATGGCTACGCACGCTGACCGTGAATCAGGAAAACGGCGTTTCCAACACGGTATCTTATGCTGTGGACTCGCCGCCGGATGCATTCGAGAAGGAGCCAAACAACGCGCCGAACGAGGCGCAAAAGATCGCGCTGCCGCTAATCATCAATGGCTGCATCGACCAGCCGGGCGACAAGGATGTGTTTGAGTTCGCTGGCCGCGCCGGAGATGAAGTCGTGGCCGAGGTTTTTGCCCGCCGCCTGCAATCGCCGCTCGATTCGCTTTTGCGTCTGACCGATGCGCAGAGCCGCGTGCTCGCGTGGAACGACGACCACGAAGACAAGGCGATGGGCCTGGAAACGCATCACGCCGATTCGTATCTGCGCGTGAAACTGCCAGCCGATGGAAAATACTTTGTGGCGATTTCCGATGCGCAGCGCCACGGGGGGAATTTCCACGTTTATCGTCTGCGGATTGGCCCGCCGCGCCTGGATTTTGCGCTTCGCGTTACGCCATCGAGCGTCACCGTACCCGCCGGGCGCACCGCGCCGATTTGCGTCCACGTTGTGCGCAAGGACGGTTTCGACGGCGCCGTGGATGTGTATTTGAAGGATGCCCCGCGCGGCTTTTCGCTCCAGGGCGCGCGGATTCCCGCGGGGCGCGACTCGATTCGCATGACGCTCTCCGCTCCCCGCATGCCGCTGCCCAACGCCTGGACGGCTCTGCATATCGAGGGGCGAGCCGAAATTGACGGCATTGAAATTGTCCGCCCCGCCGTTCCCGCCGAAGACATGATGCAGGCATTTGCCTACCGCCACCTGGTTCCTTCGAGGGAATTCATCGCCGCCATCCCGAAGGCCAAACGCGGCGGCCCGCCCGTGGAAATCGCCAGCCCCCTCCCGATTCGCATTCCCGCCAATGGCGCGGCGCAAGTGACGGTCCGCGCGCCGTTTGGCGGCGCGCGCGGCGAGGGCGGCGCGCGCGGCAGGCAGGGAGCAAGGGGAGAAAGGGGAGGAAGGGGCGGGCGAGAAGGACAAGGCGGCGCAAATCCCGGCCTTCAGAATATCCAACTCGAACTGAGCGATCCGCCCGAAGGCATATCCATTGGCGATGTTTCCGTTGTGCAGGGTGGAATGACATTTTCCCTGAAGGCAGAAGGAAAAGCCGCGCAGGCCGGCCTGGCGGACAACTTGATCGTCGAGGCGTTCACCGAAATCGAAGGCAAAACCCCAGAGGGCAAGCCCGATGGCCGCAAACGCAGAATGTCGGTCGGCGTTCTCCCCGCCATTCCGATCCAAGTGATTTCGCGGCAGGATTAAATAGGACGCAAAAGACTTAAGGGGCCTAAAGGACCCGGAGGACATAAAGGACAAATGCAAGCAATCACAAACGCCGCCATTTCTTCTTCCGGTCCATCTTGCGAATCCTGTCCGTCCCCCCTCGAGTTCCAGTCCGTGCAAATTGGCGGCTTTCCCGCCGCGGCGCATCTGTCGCGTTTTACAGGCGCAAGCGGCGTCGAGGAATGCCATATTGTAGTCCGCCCAAGGGAATCCGGGCCAATCGAGGCGCAACTCGAATGGATCGAACGCGCCTACAACAGCGCCCTCGATTGCGCGGGGCTGGACATGGGCACGGCGGTGTTCCGGCGGTTTTTTTGCAGCGATTTGTCGAATCAGGCCGCGGCGCTGGAAGCCAGCCCCATCGCCAACTCCGGCGCACGAGAGAGCCTTGCGGGGCAGGACGGCCCTTGCGCCATGTCGTGGGTGCGCCAGCCTCCCGCCCCGCCGGTGAAGGTGGCGCTTTGGGCCTGGCACATTCGCGATCCGCGCGGCCCGCTCGAAAAATCGGGCGGACGCTCGGGACTGGCGCTTCGGCGCGGCTCGCTCACGCACTGCTGGACCGCGGGCATGGCTTCTCCGGCGGCCGAATCTACCGGAGTGCAAACGCGAAGCCTTCTTGAGAAATACGCGGGGCAACTTCACGCGCGCGGCATGACGCTCTCTGAAAACACAATCCGCACCTGGTTTTATCTCCAGAATATCGACGTGAATTACCGCGAATTCGCGGCGGCGCGGCGCGAACTCTTCGCGATGCATGGATTGACGCCCGGCACGCATTTCATCGCCAGCACGGGCATCGAGGGCGCCCACTCGAACCTTGACGCCAAGGTGGCGATGGACGCTTATGCGATTTCTGGAATATGCCCTGGGCAAGTCGAGCATCTGGCCGCGCCCGAACATCTCAGCCCCACGCACATTTACGGCGTGACGTTTGAACGCGCGTCGTCCGTCGCTTGGCGCGACCGCAAACAGGTATTCATCTCAGGCACAGCGAGTATCGACCGCTTCGGACAGATCATGCATCCGGGCAACGTGGAACGCCAGCTCGGGCGGACGCTCGAAAACATCGAGGCGCTGCTTGGGCGCGCCGGGGCGTCGATCACGGACATGGCTGTTTTCCTTGTATATATTCGCGATCCGGGCGATTACGAAATTGCCTGGCGCATGATGCGCGAACGATTTGGCGACGCCCCCGTCGAAGTCCTCACCGCTCCCGTCTGCCGTCCCGGATGGCTCATCGAGGTCGAAGGAATGGCCATCATTCACGCCTCGAATCCGGAGTTGCCAGAGTTTTAGGGTGAGAGTTGTGGGTTGTGAGTTGCGGGTTGTGAGTGAAGAGATGGGATGTGGCCAGGGATCGGTGAACAGCAATCAGTCCTTACGTCCTTTGGGTCCCTTTCGTCCTTTCCATTCCTTCCTTCCTCCTTCTTTCTTCGCTCACAACCCGCAACTCTCCCCCATTTCGCGCCTCATTTCTCTATATTTTCCCTGACATGATGATCGACTTGACGCCGCCAGAATTCGCCCAATGAATCGGCGAGCGAAATCGCGCGCGAAACCCGGAACAATGCATTGTGTAACTCGTGCATTATCAATGTTGTGTGTAATTGTTTGTTTTTCCGCTTTGCGTATCTGACTCTTGACAGCGTTTAGGGTTCTGGGCAACAATGTCGCGATTGTGAATGCCGGAGAGCCAAAAAATCTCCGGCGGAATACATGGCCTGCCGCACGGCCCAGTCGAACCCGTCGCCGGCTGATGCACGTTGAGGGCGGGACTTGGTGAAAATCCCGGTCCGGCCCGCCGCTGACGCCCCCGCAGAATACCGGCAGGAGTGAGGTTTCATGTCAGGCAAATCACGCAAGGCAGAAGATGCGCCGTCTGCTCCGGAACTCGCCTTATCCGCAGACGACGCCGATTTCCCCGAGGCGCAAATCTCCGCGAAAAACTCCGCCCGATACGAGGCGGATTCGATCCAGGTGCTCGAAGGTCGCGAGGCGGTCCGCAAGCGACCGGCCATGTATATCTCGAACACGGACGCCCTTGGGCTTCACCACCTTGTATATGAGGTGGTTGACAACTCTGTGGACGAGGCCATGGCGGGTTATTGCGACCGCATTCAAGTCATCATCCATATCGATAACTCGATTACGGTGTTTGACAACGGCCGCGGCATCCCGGTCGGCCCCCACCCGAAATACCCGGACAAATCCGCGGCGGAAGTGGCCCTTACTATGCTCCATGCCGGCGGCAAGTTCGAGCACGAGGCCTACAAATACTCGGGCGGTCTGCATGGCGTAGGCGTTTCGGTGGTGAACTTTCTCTCGGAATGGCTTGAGGTCGAAATCAAGCGCGAGGGCGCCACGTGGTTCATGCGCTTCGAGGACGGCGGGCGCCCGGTGCGTCCGCTCGAAAAAATCGGCCGCACAAACAAATGCGGCACAAAGGTTCGATTCCGTGCGGATCCACGCATCTTCAACACTGTGGATTTTTCGTTCGAGACGCTCTCGAACCGCTTGCGCGAACTGGCCTTTCTGAACGCCGGAATCACGATTGGCATCGAGGACGAGCGTTCGGGCAAAGCGCACACCTTCCGTTATGTTGGCGGTATTCGCGAGTTTGTGGCGCACTTGAACAAGGGCAAATCGCTCATCTTCCCAACGCCCCTGCATTTTATCAAAACGCGCCAATACTCACGCGCCGACGGCAAGGAAGACGAGATCATCTGCGAGGTTTCGATCCAGTATAACGACTCGTTCGACGACCAGGTATATACGTTCGCGAACAACATCAATACTCGCGACGGCGGCATGCACCTGACGGGATTCCGCAAGGCGCTGACGGCCACGATCAACAAATACGCGCAGAAAAACGACCTCCTGAAAAAGCTCAAAGAGGGCCTGAACGGCGAAGACATGCGCGAAGGCCTGGTCGCCGTCATTTCCGTGAAAATCTCTGATCCTCAATTCGAGGGCCAGAACAAGGGCAAATTGCTCAACTCGGAAGTCTCGGGCCTCGTCGAGCAGATCGTGAACGAAGGCCTCGGCGAGTGGCTTGAGGAAAATCCGCGCGAGGCGCGCCGCATCATCGAAAAAGTCACGCTGGCGGCGCAGGCGCGCATCGCCGCCCGCAAAAGCCGTGAAATCGTTCGCAAATCCGCGATGGAAGGCGGCGGCTTGCCGGGGAAACTCGCCGATTGTTCGGAAAAAGGCCCCGATACCGAACTCTATCTCGTCGAGGGCGATTCGGCGGGCGGTTCGGCCAAACAAGGGCGCGACCGCCATTTCCAGGC